>NZ_CAJTCF010000075.1:0-19859 GCF_910574735.1 Duncaniella muricolitica
GCTGACATTATAAACAGCTTCATATTTTGTAAAAAAACGATTTACTCTCGTTGGTTGCAACGAGGGAAGTTGTGCATGGGGGAGTACGACAAACCTACCTGAGTAGTTACCTGATTTGTGAAAAAGTATTAACTTTGCGCCCAATTAAAACGAAACAAATGGCAAGACAGCATTGCAATACTCTAATTAGCAAACGTATTCAGAGCTTAAAAGGCTTTGAACGCAATGCTTGTGCGCTTATGCCGTCAACAACAGGCACATCATATTGCGGATCTGTCCGACCGTTTCGTTTCAGTAACCCAACTGACATAAGTTAGTCTACAAATACAGACTACTGAGATATAACGACTGTCGGAAAGTCCTTACCAAGCTTCCCGACAGTCGTTTTTTGTGTCCTCACCGATATAACCTTCTCCATCGCGATTAGCTGCGGACACACATTTCAATAATCGCGTCTTATGACGCATAACCCGAATGAAAATGAAGTTTAATGATCAAAAGAAATTATATCGCCAGAATGCTCTGACTCAGACAGACATCCTCTACCTCCCCGACAGTCGCGGTCTTGACGTGACTGCCGTTTCAAGTAAGTGTGCAGATATCATACGCAGCATACATGGCTCGATGAGTCGTCTGGCTCCTATGGGCGATGATGAGAGGAGAAGTCTTTGGTTTGAGGTCAAGGGTAAAAGATGGGAGTGGTATAGGTTGTCGGTATCAACCTATAAGGATCGCCATCATCTCTATATCACCGGAGACACTTATGACCATCATGTATTTTGTGACAAGGATGATTGTAATTCCCGCCATTGTTTCTATGAGGATGAACTCGTCGGAATATTCTCAAAAATCGAGAAGTATGTTGCCGGACTCGTTGACAACATCTTGTCTGCGCCCGAACAATATAATTCGTATGTTGAGAAATATTTGGGTTACTACCGGAGAGAAGGGTTGATAAAGAGGTCAGTCCTGAACTCTTTGATTCCTGACAATAGCTATGACGGAATCGATATACCTCGGGTAATCAACTTATACGAGAATCAGGTCGAGCCTACGCAGTTTTCCGAGATGACCATCAGACGATATATGCACTATTGGCGTATAGCATACGAAGCTGTATATGGCAAGATGTCGGGAGATGATATCGAAGTCTTCAGGCATTCAAGCAAAGGGCATGAGGCAAGAGAATATAATCTTGATTCTGAGGATGATTTCAGAAGATGGAAGTCCGAGGTCTCACCTTATCACGGCTTTGATGTGGTGTATGCGAGAGTTCACTTGTACCCTACATATACCAATGGTCAATGGCATTTTTATGTCGGCACCGGTAGCTATTGGAATCTTGATGATTGCTTCCGAGCTGTCATAGGATTGTCTGATGCCGGAATCTCGGTTGAATTGGGAGAAGTCGATCATATTCTCGGAATCTTGAAGGAAACCGACTACGTAGAGATTACCCCTTATGCGTATCGATATATGCAGGGCGATGACATCGGTAGCCAGATGAAACTCCCTTATGCGGACGAAGTCGGCAAGGATGTTATCAAGGAAATAATCGCAAACACTGAATGGAAAAAGCTTGAGAAGGTAAGTCCTCTCGCTTAACAGCTTAACAATAAGGGAATATGAAAATACAATACGCATCTGACCTCCATCTGGAGTTTCATGAAAACAGCCGTTGGCTTAAAGAGAATCCGCTGGCAGCAGCCGGCGATGTTCTGATATTGGCCGGAGACATCGGCTATCTCGGTGATGACAACTACGTGCATCATCCCTTCTGGGACTGGTGTGCAGAGTCTTTCCGTCAGACTATCGTAATTCCCGGCAACCACGAGTTATACAAGAGTTTCGACATCAACGACCTTCACGAAGGCTGGCAGCAAGAAATACGTCCGAATGTAAAAACTTGCTATAACTGTGTGATTCAGTTGGCTCCCAACATCGATCTCATCGCATCGACTCTTTGGGCAAAGATTCATCCTTATGATGAGTATCAGACCGAACGCGGAGTAACTGACTTTCATCGTATCAGAAACGGACAGTTCCGTCTCTCGGCCCAGCGTTTCAATCAGGAGCATGAGCGTTGCCGTGAGTTCATCGAGCGGAGCGTAGGGCAGAGTAATGCGGAGCACATTATAGTCGCCACTCACCATGTGCCGTCGTTCGAGCTTATGGCAAACGAGTTCAAGGGTAGCCCGATAAACGGGGCCTTTACATCCGAACTTGGCGACTTTATTGCCAGTAGCCGTATCGAATACTGGATATACGGCCATTCGCATCGAAACATAAACAAAACCATCGGTAATACCCGGTGCATCTGCAATCAGCTTGGTTACACCTTTCATGGTGAACAGGCTGATTTCCGCTGGGATGCCGTAATAGAAATCAATGACAATGAATTTCAAATTTGACGGTGACCGGTTGTTTTTCACTTCCGATACACATTTCAATCATACCAACATACTGCGATATTGCAATCGCCCTTTCAAGACTGTAGGGCAGATGAACGAAACAATCATCACTAACTGGAACAATGTGGTTGGGCCTGATGATGTAATCTTCCATCTCGGAGACTTCTGTCTCGGTGGAGCTGAAGAGTGGAATAAGATTCTTGACCGTCTAAACGGCAGAATCTATCTCGTTCTCGGTAATCATGACCTCAAGAATATCCGGCAAGGATTCATAGACAGGTTCGAGCACGTTGCAATGTCGATGTGCATTCAGGTCGGCAAAAAGAAAATCTATCTGAATCACTTTCCTTATCTGTGCTTTGATGGCGGCTATCATAACGATGTATGGCAACTGTTCGGTCATGTGCATACCCGCCCATCGAACACCGGGATTGACGCCGGACGCCTTCAGTACCTCTTCCCGACACAGCTTGATGTCGGTGTAGACAACAATAACTTCACGCCTCTGTCTTTCGATGAGGTACGCGCCAAGATTCAAAAGCAGATTGAATCGAACTAAGTATTTACCTTCTCGACGGCGTCTTGTCCGCTAACGAGACGCCGTCGTCTTTCTGTTTATAAAGTTTTTGATTATGCTCTTTAATCGGGATGGATGGCAGTTTTGATGACGTTGTCGGCGCGACTGGCGAACAGGTCGTAGGCTTCCTGGATTCGGCTTAGTGGGTAGCGGTGGGTTATCAGATGGGTTGTATCAATCTTGCCTTCGGAAATCATCTGCATGATTTTGACGCAGTCGCAAGCATCGACGCCGCCGGTCTTGAACGTCAGGTTCTTGCCATACATCCACGGCAGCGGCAATATCTGTTCCTTTTCGTATAGTGCGACAATCGTGACGATGGCATTGGGACGGGCACAACGCCATGCAAGCTCAAAAGTATCCTCGCCTCCGGCAACTTCAATGACGCGGTCGGCACCACGATCCTCTGTCAATGACTTAAGTACTTCAAGGCATTTTGTTGGCTCTAATACCTTGACATTCGGATAATGCTGGCGTACGAAATGCCGACGGCTCTTTTCAGCCTCGCAAACGACTATCTTATGTGGCTGATACAGTTGCACACATTCTAAAGTGCATAACCCGGTAGGCCCAGCACCGATGATCAGTACCGTGTCTTCCTCTGAAATTTCAGAAATCTTTGCAGCCCAATAACCGGTGGCGAGAATGTCGCCGACAAAAAGTGCCTGTTCGTCACTCACGTTATCGGGAATCGGAGTCAGACCGTTGTCGGCATACGGCACACGGACATATTCCGCCTGACCGCCATCAATGCGGCAACCAAGCATCCACCCACCGGATGTGCAGTTGTTCACGTATCCCCGTTTGCAATAGAAGCACTCGCCGCAGAACGTCTCGACATTCACGGCAACCCTGTCGCCCGGCTTGACCTTGGTGACCTCCGAACCGACCGCCTCAACGACACCAACTAATTCATGCCCAACGGTAATGCCGACCTCCGCCTGAGGTACAGCCCCATGCCGAATATGGAGGTCCGACGAGCAGATACTCGAAAGAGTAACCCTCACCACGGCATCCTTTGGGTTCAAAATCTCCGGTTTCGGTTTCTCAATCAGCTCAAACTGTCCCGGCTTCGTATATGTCAATGCTTTCATTCTAACTTTCTTCTATTCCTCTTTTTATCAAGTTCTGCATACAAAGCCGGACGGAGTTTACGGTTGTAATCCTCTATCTCTTTTATCTTCGGAGAATCGGGTGGTAAAATCTCATAACCTCCATCAAGCAAGTTTTGGGATTCATCATATAAATTATCCCCATAATGCTCCCTTAATCTTTGACTCACTTCATCACGAGAAATCTCACCCTTGACATTCCTGATTGCCAAATCAAGCAAGAGTGCAGATACCGTCAGTTCGGCCACGTCTTGCAAGCCTATACTGACAAGCCATGCATCAGCCTGTTCTTTTATCTTGGGATTATCGCAGTGAGACAACTTCACAAGTTCCTGATATTTCTCTTCGTATGTCATGGGATTGTCATTCTATGTCCAATGGAAGTAAATTGTCGTCGTTGAAGCGGTCGAAGTCCGACTGAAAGAGTTTGTCTTGGATTATGCGGTATTTCTCAAACTCTGATTCTGCAAAGTTCTTGGCAAACTCTGCGGTGATTTTGCCGGCATCGGTCAGAACGGCATCGCCTGACGCTTCAAGAATTATGTCGATTCGTTTCGCCCAGTCCTCCATTGTCATGGGAATATGACGTTGAGCCATACGCTCTGCCATATCAAGCACGGCATTGACCAGTCGCCCCATGTCGGCAAGTTCCACCTCTTTGAGATAGTTCTTGGCAATACTTACGTCAGGCTTTACAATCTTCCCATGCGGCGCGTTTTCCCATGTTGTCAGTCCCATGTGTTCTTTCTCGGCGTTGGCGCGTTCCACGATAAGCTCGGCGGCTGTATGACCATGAACAGCGTAGTGCATCTTGTTCTGAACTTTCTTGAAGAAAAGTCGGGTGGTTGGCGCATCGCGGTTGTAGTCGATGGCCGTAGCATAAATGTCGGTCAGCTTCTGATAGAAACGCCGCTCACTGAGGCGAATCTCCCGTATCTCAGCCAACAGGTGTTCGAAATAATCCTCTCCTATAAACGACCCGTTTTCCATCCGTTTCTTGTCAATCACATATCCACGGATGGCAAACTGACGCAAAATAAATGTACACCACTGCCTAAACTGCGTGGCCCGGGTACTGTTCACCCGATAGCCAACTGATATAATGGCATCGAGATTGTAAAACTTTAGCTTTCGGTTCACTTGACGCTCTCCCTCATTTTGAACTACCGAGAAATTCTCGGTAGTTGCCTCCAGAGTCAACTCGCCGGTCTCATATATATTTTTCAGATGAAGTCCGATGTTGTCAGAAGAGCAGTCAAACAACTGTGCCATAGTCTTCTGCGTACACCACACAGATTCATCACGGTACACAACCTGCACGCCATCTTCCTTTCCCTCTATCTGAAAGATCAGGAACTCCGCCGTGCTATTTCGTATCTCAAACTTCTTCGCCATCGTAAGGATTGCAATAAATTAAAGTTTTATATTCCTTCTTCTTGAACAGCTATTAGATTAAAGAAATTCGTATCGGGGAACATCTGATATACCTTTATTTCAGAATTGATCTTCTTTGCAAGACAAATTATTCGGTCTCTATCGGTATTGCTAATGTTAACACCTAAATATATTGAATCAAAACATTCCGGCCCTATTTTTATAAAGGACCTGACTTCTTTCCAATTAAGCTCATTTTTATCTTGTTGAAAAGGTAATAAAGCCATAAACATTGGGGATGGTTTGAAAATATACAATCTCACTTCTTGTTCATGTTCCCAGGCTTTTGCTTTAGTAAATATTTGATAATTGAAAAAATCTTTATAGTCACGAAAGTAATCCGGCTTTTTTATGATATCTCTATAATTAACTTCCTGACCTTGCGTAGTTACCATCAGACCATATCCAACATGAATATATTTTTTTACATACTCCATATTAATACCTATGCAGACTCCCATATGTTTATTATAATAGCTCCACATTAACAGAGAATCGTATACTTTAGATAAACAGCAAATCCATAAATCGTTCCTATTATTTATGTATCTATTAGATTCTAAATCTTCAATTACTTTTGCATCCCATATTTTACATTTTTCAGATGGCACTTTAGAAAAGTCAATCAAGTTTGGATGACAATCAAACGGGTCATTAAATGTAGTCGCATTAGCATACATCAAATTACTATGATGTAGCATCATTATAGCGCCTTTAATATCAAGATATTTATATAGCAGATTGCTCATCCGAAAATTCTACTAACTGTTTGTGATATTGTTAATGTCAATGACTACATTCGGGTTTATATAAACCATCTAGACGAAATAAGCCTACTTGTTTTTTTTCTCCCATATCTTTACTAACATGGCATTTAAATTTTTTGAACTGGTGAAATCCGATAAAACATCTTTGGAATAGCCTAAAGAAATAAGCGTTTCGACTACACCCACTCTAAGCTTTTTGCAATTGTCCCAGTTTTGCCAAAATGGTAAGGACGCAAGATATGGAGATAATGCAGCCCACTCATTTTCGCTAATATTGTTCTTTGACAAAGAATTGTGAATCTTAACGAATGACAACTTTAACATTGCTAATGAAAGATTATCTTTCCAATTGCGGGCCAATGCAAACATGAAGATATAATTTCGGAGACCCTTAAAAACATTATACGATTTATAAAAAGCTTCCCATACACCACTCCCCATAGATTTAACTAGGAAACTATTAGCGTTAAAACTTGTAACTAAATAATCAGTAGTTCTATTAGACAATCTATTTTTTCCTATCAACCATGTTAATGTTTCTTTCGGATGGTTAGATACAAAAGTAATCCAATGTGAATTGTTTGTGATGGTTCCATTGTCAATGTTGTCCATTAACAAATTTACTAGATTGGAGTTTTTATTATGAAGAACTTTCATCTGTGCCATTGTGATAGCAGTATTATTGGAAATTATGGATACGGTTAGTTTTGACCAATCTAAATCTATATTTGACTCGTCAGTAAGCACAAGTGCCAATATTTTGTTAATTCTTGCATCAACTAAATTCATCCAATAATCCCCTGATAAAATATCGTGATTAATTGTAGCCAATCGGATGAATACATTCCAATTATTAGTAAATAAACGCGTAATCCACTCTTTGGGCAAATGTCTGGAAGCATATTCTAAAAGCCAATTACCTTTACAATTAATCTTTACTTTTTCTGAAGATAATTGTTCACAGATTGCAGTATAATTTTCAAATGATGATAATAGATATGAGGAAGCATTTTGATTGAAATTAATCGATTCCCAATTAACAAAAATCTTATCTTTTAAAGTAGTCAATATCTCATAATAATCTAATTCTTCGCAAAAAAGTAAAGCTGTATTTTTTCCAAAAAACAATTTTTTTAAAGTTGAGCCTTCATAAGATGAGGGGAAACAACGAGTAATAATTTCAACTATATCTGAATACGTAAGTTCTTTGGAAGCGTTGTTATACGCATTTTCCAGAGCACTTACCAAAGCAATAACAGAATACAACTTATTAGGGTCTGACTCAATATCATTAGAGAAAAACCTAATAAGGTCGGGAAGAGTAGAACTACCCTGTGTAATGGAACCAGAAATATGGTGCAGTTGTTCGGAGTAAGCCACAGGTATTTCACATTTTTTAATTAAACCGAAAACTGAGTTTATACCGGAACAAAAAATTAAATTAAAAGAATATGAATCATTCTTCTTATGAGAAGACCACCCGCTACATGCAGTTACGTTTCTTAATATTCCCAATGGAAGGTGTTGAAGTATAGAAAGAAGTAATGTCCTATAATACCTCGATGGTTGTATGATAGGAATAATCACTTTACCAGACAAAAGTGATAGGGTATAATATACACTTTCTATAATGTCTTTCTCTCCAGACATCTGGATTGAGCTATCTTTTATTGGTTCCTCTTTCGTGAAGATTTCAAGAGGAAGGAAGTAATTGTATTCTGAACCATCAGGACGATGAAAATAACATTCAAGCGCTGCAAAATTAAATTCATCCCCAAGATCATCTATGGGAATAATTAATGAATGGGTCCAGACACTACCCGGTCTTTCAGCCTCTTGCGCATACCAGGTTTTTGCCACCACGTAATGAGTGCTGTCTCCTAATGGATAACAAGTGAGATACGACATATCGCCGTCTACGCCACCATCATATTCCGACCAGTCACTGAAAAGCAACATTTTATTCTCGCTTTCTATTGGGAGGGAAAGTGAGGAGGCTAACTTGTGATGGCCATTCTTGTAACCATGAAGGGACTGATGTATAATCATATTTGTCAATATATCAAATCAAGTATTTTTGTGAGATCATACACCCGTTCATTATTGATTACTGACCATGAACGTGTATTGTTCATGGTTCTTTCTGAAAGTTCTTGACGAAGGTTTTCAGCATATTCCGCACCTTGGGCACTTACGCCAATTACTTTAGTCTTCGGGAGATAGTGTCTGATGTAATTATATAGCACCGGTGCTTTTTCCTTTAAAAAAGTATCTGGCAGATAATTATCATCATATCTATCCCAAGCGGAGATTCCTATTACAACAGATTCCCATCGAACGCACTTAAGGAGTTCTTTAAGTAATAGTAAATTTTTTACTTGGGAAGTCGTTAATTCTAATGAAAAAGGATGAATGGGTAAATTTTCCCTATTTTCTACTTCAGTAACAAAGGCTTCTTCTAAGGCATCTAATTCAAAGTCTTTAATAAGAAAAATTAGAGCATTCTTTTCCCCTCCCCAATGATTTAATATGTCAGATTGCTTTGATATAAGTCTTTCAAAATCTTCACCGGCATAATCCGGAATAGATATAGTTATCTGAGATCCGACTTCCTTTTTAAGAGAAAACTCGAATGTCTCTGAATTTCCCAGGGCAGTCCTATTAACTGGAGTTAGGGATAACCACGGCTTGTATAACTTCGCTAGTGGAGTTAAGTCCTCTGGCCTATCTACAAACGAATAACTGCATTTCCCCATCTTTATAGCATAGGCAAGAGCCCCAATAAGGGTAGACTTGCCTGAGCCTATAAGACCTGCAATAAGAACGTTGACGTTAACCATTTTTTTTCTGTTTTATGATATTATTGACCCAATCAATCCCTTCGTAATCACGATCATTATGAGTAATTGCGGTCGTATCGAAGTTGACTATTTCAGAGAATAATTGTTTAAGTCCTTTACTATTCGCTATATTATTTGAAACAATTCTTTTGCTCACAATGTTATTGAGAGGAAATTTCTCTTTTATCAAAGCCTCAATTGTATCACTACTCTTTTGGAATTGAGTAGACAATTCAACGGCATCAATCTTATTAAACACAATTAAAATCTGTGCAGATTTTTGGATGGCTTGTGCCTGTTGAATATTGATTAATAAGTCAGAGAGAGTATCTGAAAATTCCATCATTTGAGCACAATCTACAAGAATTGTGCTATCCACAAATAGCAGAACATAGTCAGAATGCTTCAGCAATAGATGATCGTTAATCTTGTTTTTTTGATTTGCACAATCTATATAGTCCTCTCCCGATCTATCAGTGACAATGATAATTTTTTCTCCATCTTGTGGATGAGTGAATCGCAAGGTGAGGATATGTCCCTCTCCTCGTAAAGTCCTCTTGGTCTGAGGAGCACTGTTCTCATCCAATACCGAGCACCGTCTCATATAAATTCTACGCTCAAAGCCCACAAATGTATCAGAATCAACAAAACTAAATTCATCAAGCTTACCTTCGTTCAATAAGATCTGATAAATCGTTGCTATAAAGCAAGTTTTGCCATATCCAGGGAACCCTATAATAGAAACAACTGTAGGTTTTTTATCATAGTGTAGACTGTTAACGGAACTTTCATCCTTAATAGCATCTCCGGAAAACGTTCCGTCAATTTGTCCATTTGTATTTGTTGTAGATTCCTTAGAAATAGAATCTCCTATATTGTCCTTTACAAAATTAGTTAAATCGCTCATATCTCAGTTTGCTCGATTAAACGTTCAACAAGAAGTTCGTAAAACAGGTAAATCCCAAATTCATACACGCTGAAATGCATCTCTAATAGTTGGAGCCCTTCTGGTACGACATCGTTGTTGAGAAGCCGCAAAATTATAGATGAATTTGAAAAGACCCCATCCTCAGAGTATTTGGGTAGGACTGTTATGATATTCTTAAGTTTTTTTCGTTTTGCAACTTTGCTACCAAGACCTTGCTTTAGATAATAAACAATGTCGCACGGTGAGAGTGGAGATTTGATAGTATCTACAATATACTTAACAATATTATAGGTAGTTAAGAATTCATCTTCCTCATTCCCATGTTGAATTTTTGAAATAAACTTTTCAACATAATACAAAGACGCTTCTTGCGCTAATTCGCGCAAACTAGATACATCGGAGGCTGTAAGTTCGCTGATATCAAAATCATCATTGAATATCCTTTCTGCCAAATCATCAGCAGATCCATTTGTAGACGCTTCTTTGGTATGTATGAGTGAGGATAAATGATGTTTATATATACTTTTTACCTCAACAGGATTAGGTATACTGTAAAAATCCTGTTTTTTTATGACAAGAAAGTTCATAAATACAGTAGTTGAGATTGCCTGAGTAAGCTCAGTGACATCATCTGTATCCATGATTATTTTCCAAACAATAAAGAATGCGATACGACGTAGCACATTTTCAGGAAGAATGATTGTAGGAGAACTTTCCGCTATCTTCAATGAAATGTGTTGTCTGTATGTGTGGGAAATTTTACCTCCCAAATAACATAGAGAGAGTTCTTCTACAATTTCATATACACGTGTGAGGTCGATATAAGAGACCGCCGCCTCTTCCAACATGCTTATTGTTGAATCGGAATATGGAAGCGCTGAGGCTCCCTCTAATATTTTTTTTAATATTATACTCATGCCATTATTTCACTAAAGACCACAATGTAGCATACTTATGCTTGTTGTCAACAGTTTCAAGAAAATGGAAACAATTCTCATGGAGGGAAATATTATCGTTATATGTATATATATTCATGTGTTTGATAACTGATTTCTGATCATGAAAATTAAGGAAGCGTAGACGTATTTGCCGTTTTGAAACATTAGGTGGAAGTCTCTCTGTCAATGATTTTTGTTTATTGTCATTGCTCCATCTGCTCGGAGTTCGATGTAATTGTGTCTTGAAGGAATGACCTTCGGAATCAAGAGTTTCAAACCCTTCAGATTCTGGTCTATATCTTTGAACGCTTAGATTAGCCTGCAAGAAGTCTTTTCCGTTTTCATCTGAAGTCACATTTAATTCCAATATATTGTATACCGAGAAATACTCGTCTCCTCCCTCTGAACGGGTTTGAGGCTGAAGAGCACCAGACTGAATGTGAAGACATTTATCTTCCCAGCATACAGGCTTATGCAGATGTCCAAAAATTTGGATTGGATAATGTTTATCCATAAATGTGGAAATTGACCTGGAATGAACAATTCTGTCCAATGGATGATGCATCATGGCTATGTTGATAGTCCCCGAGATATCAACAAGGGCGTGGTACCCAAGCATAGGCAAAAACAATTTGTGACCTACTCCATGATCATCTTCATCAAACCAATCACTATTGAGACAGGTATTGAATCCATAAAGCACAACTGGATACTCATTAAGAACCCCAATTTCTTGTTTATAGTAGGCCTTATCATTCTCTTCATCAAATACAGAATCTTCAGAATTTGTTAATTTGCACATTATAGAATCACAACAATCCATTTTGACAGCAAATTCTGCATATTCTCTAAATGGCGAGTATAATGCTTTGCAAGCTTCCCTATCACGGATTAACAAATTGAGGTATAGTTTTGAAGAATGCTCATGATCCGCTTTTTCAGAACTAAGTCCTTGGTTTATTAGATGTCTAAGTTCCGCTCTTACCGCGTTTAAGTTTTTGTCATGGTTGCCCGGAACCACATAAATTCTTTCATAAGCGCAACCAGATACATCACATAATTGATGAAAAAACGCTAATGCCTTATCGTATTCCGATTTCACTCCTTTGTATGCAATGTCGCCACTTACCAAAATGACGTCAAAATCACCGTTGACTACCTTGTATCCTTCAATATCTTGTAAAAATGCACGTCTAACCTGAGCATGAGAGTCGTGCTCAGCAGGCAGAGAAAGAAAATGTATATCCGATAGAAGTAATATTTTAAGTTTATTCTGCATTTTTGGTGTTTTTATTTACGTGATCAAATGATTCATCTATATAATCGTTCTCTGCTTGGTGGTATGCGTATTGTACTTCAGGCTCCTGCGCAATTAATTTCTCATCATTCTTCTCATAAAAATACGATTGTGATTTAGCTATGACATTCTGGAGCTGGGAGTAACTCCAAATTTGGTTTGCCATGCGAGGCACGATGCCCTCGGTGCAACGGCGTTCGAGCGGATGGTAAGAGCCTATCTTGATACGAAGTGTTGGATAATTCGGGATTGATTGCCCGTCCTTCATTACCTTTGTGCGTGTCCCGAACGAGATGCGCTCAATGTCATAATATCCGTCGGTTGTGTTGTCGATAAGAGGCAAAAGGTACTTGGCTTCGGAAATGTCACCTCCTGGCATATTAAGCATAACATAAGTAGCACCCTCTGCCTCATGATTGTAGAACAGTTGATAAAGTTTTGCGACATTTTTTCGACCGTCTTCTCCAGTTTCTTCCTTGCGCACAAGACAGGTAAGGAATTTACCCATACCATCAGGACTATTTACTATACCTTTATCTTTTCGCTCTTTTTCTAACTGAACGGTCGGGTCTTTACCGAGTTCGACAGGAACAACATAAAAGTTTTCGCCGAGCAATGCCCGAAGTCGTTTGTTGTCTTCAGGATATGATTTATCTAACGCAAGTGAGAAATGATTCTGATTCTCGTATGGTCGGAAAGTCTTGCCGAGGGTTTCTTGAAAGTGCGCTTTGAAGTAGGCCGAGGCATCGACATCGGGGTGCGCTGCCAGAGCGTAAAACTCGAATTTCTCTTTGAGCATATCCTGCACGGCGCGACGGAATTTGTCGCGGACGCTGTGCCGCCACGCGGCTTTTGCCCCGGCATTGTTGCGAGCGTAAAGCGCGAGCACAAAAAGAAAGTTGACATCGTAATGCGAGAGCAACAGCGTGTCGCGGTCATAGAGCCGATTCTTGAACTGACGGCTGACCGGCGGCTGATTTGGATGCGGCTCGGTATAGTCTTCATACGACAAGGTTTTCTTGTCGATGGAGGCTGAGATGAAGAAGTTGGGGATAACATTGTAGCCCTCGGTAACTTCGTCAAAGAGTTGTATGCGCTCGAACGGGTCAGCCATGTCTGGCTTGTGTGGCTTGCCGTTAAGCCATATATCGAGATTCCATTGGATAACATTACGCGCATAGGTGCGCTGTTTGTAGATGGATTCCTTACCGAGCGAGTTGCCGATTTTATAATACTTCGAGTCGCCGATGTAGTAAATATCATCGTCGGCTTTATCGTCAATGAGCAGTCCGTCGTAGGTATAGAAGTGGTCGACGAGCTTACCATCGTCTTGTTCTTTCAGGCCACGCGGTATGTCGGTGTCACCGATAAGTTCGTCAATCATAGACTCGAATACGATGTGGAAGGATTTCACAAGCAAGTATTCGCTTTGAGATGTATTGACGCGGATTTTGTATGTCTTATCGAAGAAGGCATAACATAAATCCCAGAGCTTGACGGCGGTGTCAGAGAAATATTTATATTTTATCTGACGGAGGCGTGTACGCCCGAAGCCGTCAAGGTATCGCTTGAACTTGGCACCGGTGATGAGTTTGAAACCGAAGTTTATGTTTGAGCGGAAGCCGTATGTGTCCGATATGTATTGCAGAATTGAGAAGAAGATTACAATGAGTTCTTCATCGAAATTCACCTGACGCTTTTTGTTGACCGGGTTAAGGTAGGTCGGGCTACTGTCCTGAACAATGGCCGTAGTCTGGGCAATGGTCTTGCCCCAGTTTATCTTGTTGAAACCGGAGTGCAGGTTCTTCAATATGAAAGTGAAAAACTGCTGATTTTCCTTATTGAAGCGTATTAGCGAAAGGATAACATCAAGGAGCGTGTTGCTCTTTTTCTTGTGCGAGCCCTTGCCCTCGTCTTGAATTTGGCGGTGGAGAACGATTTCGTTCTTCTCGTGCGAGTCGTTGTAGACAACGATTGCGCGGTGAATCCACACGGCAAATTCGTAGAGGAACTTGCGGTGCTTCTCGTCCATTTTCGCATCGTCGAGATGGATAAGGTCTTTCGGTTCATATTCACCAAACACATATCCCTGCTCGTCGATAAGCACTTTGGGGAGAATGAAAACTACGTCGCGAACTTTGTGGTGCGGATTGTAATAATACCCAACGTAGCTGACCGACACTTTCTGCTCAACATCTTGCAGGGTGAAAAGCCCGTCAAGCACGTTTTCAACGTCGGCTACGTTATACTGGTATTCTTCAATCAGTAGTTTCATTCGAACTCAGCATTCAAATCAATTGACAATAAACTCGAAAGTTCATTAATAATTCCAGCATACGGATATGTGTCTGGCCCAACTAAAAGGTAATAATCTCCGACTTTCTTATATCTACGTTTTGAACCGGGATTCTCAATCGCAATCTGTTCTTTGGTAATAAGTGGATAAATTCCCTTTTTCCTGTCTGCCAATACACTGAAGACCATATCGAGTCCAATTCTTTCAAGAGTTCTGGTGTATATGTCAATCATATTGCCTGTGTTGAGTATGGTACCGTCGGGGAATTTTACAGACAATCTGGAGATTCCGTCTTCTGTCATGGCTAAATTCACAGGCTCTATACTATTCAGGTCGAGATTGTCAATAAAGTTGCCGAGAGCTTCGGAGTCCTCGAAGAAGTCGGTGAAACGGAACGAGCGGTTAGCTTTCTTGTTTTTGAAAAGTTCACTTGATACGTCGAAGTCTTTGAATACGTCAGTCCAGAGATAGAACAGCACCTTGTTCAAGAAAACATCCTCGGAGATAATGCCGGTGGCATTATCGGCCTTGGCAAAGAAATAGCCCATCTGTTTGTCCGAAGATTCGGTAAGCGTATAGATTTCGGGGTTGATTTTGCCAAGGAATTGCCCCCAAGAATAGAGGTTGTCACCGATTTGGAATTTCCAATCAATCGGCTGCTGAGTTTTCTTGTCAAGGGGATTGTACTCGATAGGCATATACTTCCAGTTCCAACGACGCTTGAAAGCGGAGTCGATGGGGAAAAGCGACTGGTCGCTTGTGTTCATCGTAGCCCAAATGTAGAGATTGGGCGGTAAGAGCAGAAGTTTGCCGTCTAGAATGTTCTGACCGACAGCCTGTGTTTTGCCGTTATCCTTGTGTAGTTCAAAAGCACGGATAGCGTCTTTCTGCTCGTCAGAAAGAGCGGCAAATCCCTTGTTGTCGGAACTGAGGAACTGCGAGATGTCCTCGTCTGCATGAATGGCATACGACGAACTGCCCGCATTGTTGCGGTCAAGCAGTTGGAAAAGGTCGCCGAAAATCTGAGCGCAGTTGCCACGATTGATTTCCTCAATAATGAGGAAATAAGGCGTGTCAAGATTGCTCCATGCTGCCACGTATGCTTTCAAGAAAGCCTGAGGCACATATTTGTAGACAATCTTCTTCTCAGTGCCGGGATGTACACGTCCCTCACGATTCTTGTCTGGATTAGTATATCTAACCACTCCATCCGAATTGACGTAATGAATATCATCGTATTCCATCGTAGGCTTGTACGCGCCAACGAATGAAGCATAATCACTATCTGGGTGAAACGTAGTACGTACCGAGTTTTCATCGTCCGTTTTATCGTCAATGGTAAATGACTTACCAGTACCCGGTGCACCGTAATAAATTATTTGCAACGGCTCGTTGAGTGGAGGCTTCACTATTTTAGAATTGCTGTGTGGAGCAAATGAATCTGCTACTACATTGAGTTTGGTTATTGTATTTTCTAATGTATCAGGAGTAATACTTATGCGATTATCCGTATTTAAGTTATTTAAGGTGGGCTGATTAGCCCATTTAATAATTTTGCTCAGAGTAGAGAAAAGAGGCTTGGTTTGCACCGTGGAATTAGCATTGGCAACCGGATCAGAGAAATAAATAGACCCATTATCACGCCAAGGCTTCTCTTCATAATCCTGAATACGAGAGAAGACCTCAATGTTAGTAAGGATATCCTTTAGAGTAGTAAGAATTGAGTCTATACCAATTTGGAAATATTTCGTATCTCCACGGCGTCCAGAATTGCTAAAAGTAATATAGCCACCACGATTACTCAATTCCGCTCTAAACGGACTTGAAATAGACTCGTCATGCAGAAAGTTAAGTAGGGATTGCATATTATAATAATTGTTTGGTGATTTCAAGTGCAATTCTTTTTACAACTGGAACAGCGACACTATTGCCAAATTGTTGGTATGCTTCTTTTTTCGATACCACAATATTATAGGGCATTTGCTCGGTTGGCTTATTGGGTGTATCGTTTTCCCATCCCGCACCCTCAATATTATAACCTTGAAGCCTTCCGGCTTCAACTGGTGTAAGTCTGCGTGGATTCAGCCCAAGATCTGATTGATCAATGAGAATTTCGCTACCGTCTTTCCAATATCGTGCTGATATCGTGCTGCAATAAATACTATCGTCTTTGAATAGAGAATAGCCAAATCCTTTGCCGTTTTGGCGATTCCTTTCTTTTCTAGCCTGATGACCAGCCCACATTCTATCACTTATGGTGAAAGAAGAATCAAGAGAAGATTTAGGCTCAAATATATCTGAAACACTTGTTGGTCGAGCACATTCGGCGACTTTGTTTTTGTTGAAAATTGTATTGCCCTTGGAGTCTATGCCGTATGGGAAATGAAAAGATTCGGCTTTGATTAGGTCTTTGTGCCACGCAACGATAAATAGACGCTCTCGATTTTGAGGTACCCCAAAATATTTAGCATTGAGAATTTCAATGTTATAATTATAGCCCAATTCCTCCAAAGTAGCTAAAATCACTTTAAGGGTTTCGCCCTTTTCGTGATTCTTTAGGCCCTTGACGTTTTCAAGAAGAAGAACCTTTGGTGGGTTTCCTGCATCAATTTTGGCTTTTACAATATTGGCAATATTGAAAAACAGAGTACCCCGTATGTCTTCAAAACCAAGTCTATGTCCAGCAATAGAAAATGGCTGACATGGAAAGCCAGCACAACAAACATCAAAGGGTGGAATTGAAGCGGGGGCAACCTCGTTTATGTCACCTGCAAAGAATTGATTTTCGTTTTCAAAGATTTCGGGAGAAACGGATTTATAATTTGCTTCGTAAGACGCGCGAGCATATTTGTTCCACTCACTGGCAAAAACACAAGTTCCGCCAACAGAGTGCATGGCTTGGTGAAAGCCACCGATGCCAGCAAATAAGTCTATAAATGTAAATCCTTTCTTAGGCATAATAAAGAGAGAGCTTCCATGTAGGCTGACAGGCGACCAAACCTTTATGCGACTACACGGAAGTTCCGTTAATATGTTGTATAAGAAATGTTTCTTACATAATTGGCCTTTGTCAGCGCAAGCGCAGTTTAGATTGCAAAGTTACGACTTTTTTTCGAGACTTCGGCTATCGTTGACAAAGTTAATTGGCGGTATGGGCAAAAATAAGGTACACCAAAGTTAAGAATGGTTGTTTCTGCTATAAATATGCTCTGATTTAGGCTCAGCAGCTATGGATGTTTCATCAGTGTCAGACTCATTAGGGTATAATTGAACCAGATTGACAATGCGGTCATACAGTCGTTTAAGATATTCCTTGCGCTCTGCTACAGTCTTGATTTCGCACTCCCATACTCGGACGACACGCCATCCAAGGGCTTTCAGCTCGGCCTCGTTACGGACATCGCGGGCAACATTGCGCTCAATCTTCGCTTCCCAAAACTCGACATTGGACTTTGGCAACCGGAAATACTTGCAACCCTCGTGCCCATGCCAGAAGCATCCATTGACAAAAATGACGGTCTTGTATTTCGGCAATACAATATCAGGATTACCCGACAGCTTCCTTACCTGAACACGGAAACGCAGACCTCGGGAGAAAAGATACTTCCGCACAATCAGTTCGGGTTTGGTATCTTTTCCCTTTATAGCCGCCATGCAGCGGCTGCGCTGCTCCGGGGTCATCACATCTGCCATATTTTATAAAGACAAATAACTCATTAGACGATTGTTAAATGTTGGTTTGCGGGATTTATGTTGATTTATTTGCCGATTATTTGTCGCTTAATCTTAGCAATGGCACAGAAATATGGATTGACATCCTTACAATCAAGATATTCGCTTTCATTGACATTTCGAATAAGACATATGGAGCAATACTCTTTATAATCACAGTTTTGGCATTTAGGGAAATCACGTATAGTTAAGCTCCTTAATGCTAAAACATCAGATGAGTTCTCCCAAATATCACGAATTGATTGATTATTAATATTACCTAATATACAACTTTGCCAACCTTCACAAGGATATACCTTACCCAAAGCAGATATACATAAAGAACTGTAGCATACTGGGCATATGGATTTCAGGGATGGAGATTCTGCTTTAACCTGATTAGAATCTTTTGTTTGCAGTTCATTTATCAATGATTCAATTTCAGGTAAATCTAATCTGCAATGCAGGTTTTTACGAGAACCATCAAAACATCCAAATAGCATATAGTCGCTACTGGCTTCAATATTGTATGATTTAGCCCAACTTAAAACATCACGAAATGTGTTCCTATTTTGTTTCATTATTGGGCAATTTATCTGCATGGGTATATTGAGCTTGTAAAGGGTCTCAATCGCCTTCTTAGTTCGGGCGCAACTGCCTTTTACGCCAGTAATTGAATCATGGATACTCTCGTCTAAAGAGTAAAGCGAGGTTTGGACGCTAAGAAGAGGAGTCCTTTTGAATTCCTCGATGATGTCGTCTGTAATAGATATTAGATTGGAAAGAATGTTAATTGAAAAATTAGCCTCTCGGCATTTTTGTATAAAATATTTCAAATGAGGGTTCAGCATTGGTTCCCCTCCGCTCATTGTTATGTTTAAGACATTCAAATTCCGACATTGCGAGAGAATATCATCAAACAATTCTTTAGTCATTATTTCGCCTTTAGTATGGCAAGGAAAATAGCAGTGAATGCAATGCTCGTTACATGCACTAGAAATACTTAAATGAAGTCGGGTCAAACGATTATTGGTAAACCAATTGCTGTCAAATTGATCCGTATTATCATTAATTGAGTTTTTTTCTATGGGAAAATTTCGCAAATTCGTATAAGAAAACCAATCATCAACATGGTCGTTTTCTGGATCATCTGAGCATACAACAAAGCCATCTGAAGACAATTCGCTTAAAAAATCTTTTGCGTCATTTTCAAGAGTTTGAAAAGGTATATCGGTGAATATATGTGATAATTTTTCGGCTATTTCTCGGATAGTCTGAGGACGATTGGTTAACGTGGAGTAAAACACACTTCCTACTTTAGAAATGACACGTTCTCCAATCTTACGACTGCTTTTTATAGCTGTATCATAACCAAAATTTCGGTTATCTGTTAGATAGCCGAAATTAGGGTAATCTCTAAATATAACGTGGGGTGACGTACAATCAATAGTTCGTTAAAAAATTATTCATAGGCTAAGCGGCATCTACCGCCAAGCCAAGGAGTTCTTTGACAAGTTTAGCATTTAAAGTCTTGTTCGGGTCAATTCC
>NZ_CAJTCF010000076.1:0-19810 GCF_910574735.1 Duncaniella muricolitica
ACTTGACCAAATTTTTAGTGTTAAATTTTCATGCTAAACATCAGATTTTTAACGGATTAAACACTTGGCTCCTCGGAGCCGTTAACAAATTCTCAAAAAATAACCGAAGTATTGATATTATAATATAAATAAAAAACCGATAATACAGTCCGGGCACACCTTGCTAAACTTACAGGTGTGCCCGGACTGTATTATTTCTTCAAAAAGGAATCATGAAAAGCTATTGCTGTCATCAAGTTTTATTGGACAGCAATAATAGATAGCGCAGGCTCAAGCATTATGAGTCTGCGCTATCTGCTTTTACATCAAAAATGACAGCCCTCCGGATGCCTATGAGAAAGCGGCCGGAGGGCTGAAGCGTAATGTGATGTCTCTTGCGGTTACTTATAGGGTGCCTTAAAGATCGTAATGTACGTAATTGGCACCGTCGAGGATGCGGGCGCGTATCAGAGCGTCCTTGCCGGTGGCCTCATATTTCGGAGCCACACGGTCAGCTACAATCGAGAGGTCGCCATAACGGAGAGCCATACGGTTCATGAACGCATAGGTGCGGCCTTCGCAGGCAAACTCAAGAAGAGCCTCGTCAAGAATCTGCATATCATTGATTCTGATAGCTTCGGCTGCCGACACTTCGCTCTCGTCGAGATCAGTAATCATTGAACGGCCTGGAATCTCATGACATCCGCGGACACCGGTGTTGGGATACCTGAACGCTCCCCACTCGGCATTGCTGGTCCAGTTGACAGTAAAACCGTTCCACTCGGCATCCTCTGCATCATAAGCTCCGTTGACACCATTGTTGATGAGAGCGGACGACGCTACGTAACGCTGAAGGTGGTTGAGAGCCTCGGCAAGATAGAAGTGATACTGTGTGGCTCGATAAGTAATGATGTGTACATCCGACAGTGATGTGCGCGATGTCACAGAATACTTATAGATGACAGGCTGAGCTGATGTGGGATAGCGGAATGTACCAAGATAACGGGTATCCTCAGTCGCACCGGGGTTGAAACTGCTGTCTTTCCAGCGGTTCATGCCAAACTTGGAGGGACGGAGCAGATAGCTGTTGCAGTCGGAATAGAGGAAATGGTCATTGAGTGTGTTGTTCTGATTATGCTCGTAATCATAGAGGATCACAGAGATAATCTCATAGAATCCCAATGTAGGATTGGAGAATACTCCTCTCCACTGACCGGTGTTACCGTTGCTGGTAATCCAATAGGGGTGTGTGCCATGGTTGCCGATAAGGGCGGTATTGATGGCAGGGAGGATGAGGTCGCAGACTTTCTGATAGTAAGGCTGCGCTGCCGCAATATCACCGGAGGTGGCATCGACAATAGCACCCTTCCAAAGAAGCAACTCGGAGTACACACCTTCATAGGCAGGCACCATGTGGTTCCACTGGCGGAACGAAGAGTTGGCGATTGAGGTGATGTTGTCGGGGTCAAGCCATGCAATCCAGTTGATGTCACGATTGGAGGGTACTCCGTTCCAACCGTTCTCCATGAGCTGGAGAGCACGGTCCATAACTTCGTTGACGGGAAGGAGCTCAAAGCCGTTGGCAGGCGTAAGCTCGGTAAACTCGGTAACGGCCGAGTCAAACCACATAGCCTCACCATAGATTTCGGCAATGGTCTTGTAAGTCCATGCCTTTACACGGATGGTGGATGACACGAGGTCAGCCCATATCTCAGGGTCAACGCCTGTCAGTTTGCCATACTCCTTCATCTTGATAAGATAGTCGTTGCAGGCCATGATTACGTCATAATAGGCCGCCGGATTGGCATAGCTGTTGCCACGGAGATCCTCGTCATAGTTATAGAGCGAGATGATCTCGGGAGTGGAGTTGGAGGTCGTCTCAAGGAGTTCGGCACGGGTGTCGGTGAGAAGAATCTCCTTGTCGCCGATGGCCTGCAGCTTGGTCATGATGCCGAGAAAGCCGGTGTACATCTCGGTGTCAGACGAAATGTAGTCCTCACCGTTGAGCTGGTCATCGGTTTCGGGGTCGAAGAAGTCGGAGCAGCCGGTGAAGGTCATGGCCGACATCATTATAGAGAGACTGTATATGAACTTTTTCATTGTTACTTTGATCATGTGGAGAGATATTAGAACTTAAGGTTCACGCCAAGTTTAACCGAGCGGGGAGCACCGACCTTGCCGTAATCCACGCCCTGAAGGACGGTAGAGTTGGAGTAGGAAAACTCGGGGTCAAGGCCAAGATACTTGGTTGCGGTCAGAAGGTTCTCGCCGGTAACGTAGATGGTGCCACCCTGGAAGAATGAGAGGAAAGGCTTATCCCAAGTGTAGCTTACGGTGATGTCGCGGAGCTTTACATAGGATGCATCCTCGATCCAGCGGTCAGAGAAGTCGTTGTTGCCGACCTTGTCGCCATAAGATACGCGGGGGATATCGGTAACCTGACCCTCCATTGACCAGCGGCGCATGAGAGCGGTGGACTGGTTGGAGAAATCCTTGCCGCTCTCGGTCAGACGGCGTACGGCGTTGTAGGCCTTGTTGCCGTGAGAGTAAGCGAAAGTGAGGTCAAGGGCCCAGTTGCGCCACTCGAGACGGGTGAAGAAGCTGCCGAAGAAGTCGGGTGTGGCCGAGCCGAGCACCTGACGGTCGTTGTCGTTGATGATACCGTTGCCGTCAACATCCTCATAGTGGATGTCACCTGCCTGATAGGGAGTGCCGGAACGGTTGACAAGATTGGCGGCCTCAGCCTCGGCTGTGGTTGAGAATACGCCGAGCGCACGATAACCGTAGAATGCATAGGGGTCTCCGCCTACCTCGGTAATCATCTGGGCATTGTTGTCAAGCTTGGTGATGATGCGGTCGAGGTTGCCAAGCGAACGTATCTTATTGTTGAGAGTGGTGATGTTGCCACCGATCATCCAGCGGAAGTCGCCAGTGTTGACTGGCATGACCGAGAGGCTGGCTTCAAAACCTTTTGACTCGATGCGTGCATCATTGTTGTAGTAGGACGAGGTACCGAACACCGACGAACGCTCACCGGCCATAAGTACATCGCGGGCATCAATGTTGTAGTAGCCGGCACCGATCTGGAGGCGGTTGTTGAGAAGCGAAGTCTCAAGACCCACGTTGAGTGTGAGGTCACGCTCAGCCTTGATCTTAGTGTTGGGCACATTGGCACGGATGATACCGGCTACAGTCTGATAGGGAGTAGAAGTGTAGTAGTATTTACCGAGCTTGGTCGAGAAGCGGGAGTTACCTGTCAGACCATAGTTGGCATAAACATTGAGCTTGTCAAGCCACTCGCTCTCACGCAGACCGGGAAGCTGGGCGGCCATGAAGGTAATATCACCTGCGGGATAGAAAGTCATGCGGGTAGCATCCTGGCCGATCGATGAAGCACCGTCCCATGAAGCTGTCAGTCCGAGCTTGAGGAGGTCAAGCATACGGTAGTCGATGTTGGCATATACATTCATCCAGTTCCACTTGTTGTTGAATCCGGAGAAGTAACGGCCGAGAGCCTTTGTGTCACCGAGAGTCTGATAGAAGTCATTGTTGGTGTTACGGCCAAAGGCTGCGTCATACTCGGTGTCGGTGGTCAGAGCCTGATAACCGACGAGGAAGTCGAGATGGTGGCCGCCGCCAAGGTTGAGATTGTAGGCACCATTGAGGGCATAGTACATATTAAAGGTATGATATGTACCCACGCGCACCGAGTTCTCTGCATCGCCATACTGGTCATGGAGAGGCACGATGTCCATGTTGGTTATACCGGGGATAAAGGTCTCCTCCTGATTGTAGTTGTAGTACATCGCAATCGCGCCCGAGAAGGTGAGGTTGCGCAGCGGACGATAGTAGACGTGAAACTTGGAGTTCATGTCATACTGACGGCCCTTGCTGTTGAGTTTGTCAACAATGGCAAGCGGGTTGGAAGTCCAGAAATCCTTGTTCTCGATAGCTCCGTAATAATAGTTGGAGTACTCGTCGATAAGGTTGCCATACATATCGCTCGCATAAGGAGAGAGCAGCGGAGAGCGGCGATAGGCGGCAATCAGGGGTGAAGTCTCGACTCCGAGACCCTGATGCTGATACTTGCCGTTCATGTAAGAGGCGTTGATATTGGCCTGAATCTCAATCTGACGGCTTACGAGCACCGATGCATTGACCTGAGCGTTGTAGCGGTTTGAATTGGTATTCTTAATCGTACCGTTGTCGCCCATATATCCGAGCGAGATATTATACTTGGCTATGTTGTCACCACCCTCTACACGAAACAGGAAGTCGGCCGTGTTGGAATTACGGAAGAGCTGGTCCTGCCAGTCGGTGTTGAACTGATAGAGGTTGGAGTTGGCGGTGGTGGGGTCGCTGAGGAAGGTAAACTCGTTGAAGAATGCCTCCTGATTGTCATAGTATGTAAGACCCATGTCGGTGAGATAAGTCTTATACTGTGACGCATTCATGAGGGGAATGCGCGACTTGTTCCAGTTGTGGCCGTAGACAGCCGAGAAAGAGATGCGTGTATTGACGTCAGACGAAGTTGCCTGATCGGTCTCTATCATGATGACACCGTTAGAACCGAGCGAACCATACTGAGCGGCTTCGGCACCCTTGAGAACGGTGATGTTGCGGATGTCCTGGTTGTTATAGGCCTGAAGAGGCGATTTGGAAAAACCGCTGACAATCGGGCTCTCGTTGAGATCGGGAATATAGGGCACGCCGTTGATCACGATCAGGGGAGAGTTCTCGGCAAAGAGCGACTTGACGCCACGCATCTGCAGATACGAACCCTCACCGGTCATACCGCTCTTGTTGATGACATTGAGGCCTGTGAACACGCCTTTCATGGCACGGTCGACCGACATAGAGCCAAGGCCAAAGTCCTTGCGGGTAAGATTCTGCACACCGGCCACACTCGCATCGTTCTCTTTCTTGCCCGAAGGGAGTACAGCGGTCTCGTTATAACGTGAGCGGGCGGTCTCGATCATGTGGATGCTGACGGGAGTCTTGCTCTGAGCATCGTGGATGATGTGGGCCTGTGGATAGTAACCTTCGCGGATAAGGTTGATGGTCGCGCCGTTCTTGACTCCGTCGATTTTAAAGGAGCCGTCGGCACCGGTGCGGACAGTCTCACAGCCTGAGCATGTGATGACCACATCGGGTATGGGCTGATTAGCCGATCCGATTACCCGGCCTGTGACAGTCTCGGCATACGCTCCTGCCACAAACGCCAGAGGGAGCGAAAGGCTGAGGGCAATCTTTTTAATATTCATATTCATAGTGTGTCGTAGTAATTCATTAGTAACAGTTGACTGTAGGACGCAGACACCAGTGATTTAAGGTGAAAGAGGACTGCTGATTCCAGTTGGTGGCTTCGATACGAATCACGATGGGTACACCTGAGCCGTCGCCATTGACATCGGGGATAGTAACCTCATTGATAAGGAGACCGCCGTCTGTGTCATAGTTGCCGGCACGTGAGTTTCCGCCTACCTGCTGAACGTAAGAGGAATCATAACCCTCGGGATAACGGTTGGGAAGCGTCGTGCCACGGTCATAGTGATAGGTGGTGGAAGTTCCGAGAATAATCTCACCGTCGCTCTTGGCCACTACCTGACCGTTCACGAGAACCGATACATTGATGTTGAGATTCTGATTCTGCTTTGAACCGAAGGCCAGACGATAGGAGCCCGGGGGAATGAGATAGGGACGGATTACCGTGTTGCCGGCATTATCCTCTACAGGCTTGATAGGAGTGAAATCAAGGGTAAACGGAAGCTCCTTGGTCTCATCGCTTGTCGGCGCGAGGAGGAGTGCGCGACACTCGTGTTCGGGCCATACGCCGGGCAGCGGGGTCCAGGCGGCCACACCTACATCACACTTCGAGAATACCATGTTTTCCATCTTGAAGTAAGAAGCCTTCTGGACATCCGTACATACTTCATAGTGATAGAACCAGTCCTTGAGACGATAGATGAGGATATTGGTGGGGATATAGAGCTTGGAAATCTTGTGGACCACACCGTTGGAAAGCTCCTCGGAGTCGTTGTCAAGCAACTGGGCGGTCTTGCGCCACTGCTTTGAGAACACCGAGTTGACATCGATAGCCTCGGGATCGGCCACGGCGGCGGGGACACTAAGGTCAGTGGCTGCATAGCGTTTGTTGAAGAAACAAACGTCGCGTATCCATGCCTTGATGATTGAGTCGGAGCGAACCATCTCCCACTCGGCCAGACGGCTGTGAGCCTCCTCGAGAGCAGCATTGATTACCTCGTTGGAGGGGAGGAGCATAGTGGCGGTGAGCGACTCGGAATTGAGGTCGAAACCTACGGCGTCGAAGTGCTCGTTGGTGTAACGGAACACCGAGTCATACACCGTGTTACCCTCCTCGTTGATATAAAGAGGCTTGCTCTGGTTTTTCAGAAACTCCTTGCCGCCCGACGACTTGACGAGGTCACGGAATATCGAATACTCGTCAGAAAGATTGTCGATATAGTCGGAAAGCGATGTGGGGGTCTGGATAGCCTCGGAGATTACGTAGATATAGCCGTTGGTGGTCTGGATGACCTCCTTTACGACACCGTTGTTGAAATTGACGTGTCCGATAATCTGACCGTTGCGTCCCTCCTCGTCCATCGAGATGTTGACATACTTGCCGTGCCACATCATGAGACGCTCGCCGTCGTGAAGGTTGGCGGGAGAGATGGAGATGTCACTGATGTGTGAACGGATGAGAAAATCAAGGTCCTTGTCGACAGTCGATTTGGAAGCCGGAAGCACCAGGTCGGAGTTCTCGACCATCAGGATGGTGGCGAGCTGACCCTTTTCGCGGAGCTCACCGAAGATATTTGCCGAGTTGAGGAGCTCATACATCTCCGACAGCGAAGGCTGCGATTTGATATAGTCCTCAGAGGTCTGAGACACTATCTTGAGCTCGGGATTGCGGATCTCGGTCGAGGAATTGGAATAGTGGTCATCGTCCTCAAGATCCGAGCAACCCACCCAGAGGGGGAGTGCCATGACAGCAGCGGCGGCTACGGCCAGACGCGAGAGGCGGGAAGATATGATATTCATTGTCTGTTATTTGCTTGTGTTTATCAATGGAGAATGATTTCAGTCAATGGGGACGAAACGTATGTAGTCAAAGGCCAGATAGAAGCTGGAGCTTGTCGAAGCTGCGGGGTCCATGACTATCATGTTGAACTCGTGGTCGGTGGTCTCGTCAAAAGTCACTTCATTGAAGATTGTAGAGTGATAGAAACCGGTGACACTCGAAGGTATCTGCTTGTAGGGGTTGAGATAGTCCTTCACGTCGTCGCGTCCGTCAAACGAGAGGCATATAAGACCGCCGTTTGAACCTGAGCCCTGTGTACGCACGAAGTTGAGACCTGTAGCGTAATAGTAGCAAAGCTCTACGCGATACTTGCCCTTGACAAGCACGGGAGTCTTGACCGATACGGAACCCATATAGCCGACGTTGAACACGACAAAGTCGTTGCGGTAGCCTTCGGCACTCACGATCTCGGGGTTGGCCGACGACGGGAGTCGGATGGACTTGGGTGTCACATAGCTTACACCCTCGCTATAGCTGGTTGAGCCCTTGCCGCCCTCACCCATCTCATAAGTATAGACTGTATTGCCAAGTCCCATCTTGTAGTCCTTGTCGGTCGGAGTGGCGGGAGCGTATGACATACCGTATGATGTGACAGCAGCCTTTATATCCGAATAGTCGGCCAGGTCCCAGATGACTTCGGTCTGGAGAGGTTCCCAGACAGGAAGCCAGGAAGTAAGATTGTGCACGTAACCGTTCTTGCCCTGGATGTCGCATGCTCCGCGGACGAAGGATGCCGAAGTGCCCTGGGCATTGAATGTAAAGCGGCTTTCAAGCTCACTTACAGTTCCGTCATAATCGATCGACATAATCTGGTTGCGGGCGTTGGAGCCGAGGAGACGGCTGCTTACCTCACCCTCACCGCCTGCGAGGTCAGCGAGACGATAGGAACTCTGCATGATGTGATATGCCACATATTCGCGCAGAAGGCTGTCGGGAGTAAGACCGCGGGTATCAAGCGAGACGAGTTTGGCTCTCAGAGCATCGAGCGAGCCGATGCCGGCGGCCGAGAATGTCTCGTCAGTGACATTGAGCAGTGTATAGTAACGTTTGCGTATCTGACTTATGCCCTCGACCACAGTCGTATCGGCGATAGTGCTGAGCTCCTTCTTCCAGCCCGAAGCCTCGAGAGCCTGAAGCATGATTGAAGAGTTGCCCTGATCTGTAACACGGTCAACCAGAGTCTCGACCAGAGGAGTGAGCACGCTTGAGAGCACATAAATCTTACCGTTTGAGGCCGACAGACCCATCTCGGTGATACGGGCCTCATCGCCGAGCACTGCCTGACCGGCATTTTCGGGGTCAATCCATACGCTCATCGGTTCTCCTTCGATATTGATGATTTCGTTCATCGTCACGAATTTGTCAATAGCGATTGAGTCGCTGACCGTGTGATAGAGCACGAAGTGACGCACATAGTCGGGGGTCAGTTCCTCAAGCGAGCTGACACCGCGGCGGCTATAAAACTCCTGCATAGCCTCGTTGGTGGGCACAAGAGCGGTAAAACTTACGCCGGCAGTCGACTGATTGAGTGCATTGAATGTACCCGAGTAGCGCAGAGCCTTGGCATACTCGGTGAAATCAGCCTCACCGTCGATATATTCGGCTATAGGTGAATAGAGCGCGCTTTTGTAAACGCCTCCGTCGTGGTCGGAAGGGTCGAACACGTCCTTGTCACACGACGTGAGGGTAGCCGCCATCACAGTCAGGGCGACAAGAGCCTTCGATAAAAATGTCGTTTTCATGATGAAGTGTTCTACTTATTATTTTGAGTAATAGGGATTCTGTATGAGAAGACGGTTGTGGTCGATGTCGCTCTGAGGCAGCGGCATATACCATGCGTTGGTATTTGCGAGCACCGAACGGATCCATGAAGCGTTGGTGGTCATATTGCCTTCGATTACAAGGTCGATGAAATCCTCCTTGTACTTATTGTTTTCGATACGGCCGAACCACAGGATGTCATACCAGCGTTTGCCCTCGCCGATAAACTCCATCTGACGCTCCTTGATGATACCCTCGAGCAGAGTGATTTCATCGAGGTTGGCGATAGCTGCGGCATCGTCGTCGGCAATCTCCTGGAAGTTGGAGAGTCCGGCACGATTGCGTATCTGGTTGAGCAGGCGGAATGCTTCGGGGTAGTTGCCGGTCATTGTCTCGGCAAGAGCTTTGGTGAGAATGATGTCAGCCACACGATAGATGATGAAGTTGGCGTCCTTCTCGTTCTGACGTTCTACCTCGACCTCGGCACTGCCGCGATATTTCCACAGATACATAGTCTGGGCAGTGGCATAATTGGCGATGCCTGTACCTTCGCCCAGATATACCGAAGCGTGGTCGATACGACCTACACGACCCTGAGCAGTGGGATTGGCGGCATAGAGTTCCATAGCCTCATCGCGGATAGTCTCGACTGCACTGGTGGTGAAGCGCAGGTCCGACGAAGAGTTGTCGAGGGTCCAGAGGCCCATGAAGTTGTTGTTGGTACCGTTGGAAAGCTGATAGTTCCAGCATACCTCAAAAATACCCTCGTTGGAGTTGCCGGGGCAGAAGATGTCAAACCACTTTGATGTCTCTCTGAGCAGAGTGGGACGGAAAGCATCGGTGGCGAGCAGGATTTTGTCGCAATACTCCTTGCAGGTGTCGTAATCCTCGCTCCAGAGACACACATCGGCCATGAGGGCATAGAGGGCCCACTTGGTGGCACGGCCTTGGTTTTCCCATGTGTCGTCACCGTAACGGCCTTTGGCGGCACCGGTGGCGAGAGCGGCCTCTACGTCAGCCTTGATCTGGGCCACAATTACCTCTTCGGGCGACTTGGCGATGTCAAACGATGCCGTATCGTCGACATAAGGCTCAAGCACCAGAGGCACCTCCTTATAGTTCTTGAGAAGCACAAGATAGGTGTAGGCGCGCAGGAAGTAAGCCTCGCAGAGATGCGCGTTCATGATGGATTCATGATAGGTAGCATCCTTGGCACACACTTCGGGAGCATATTTGAGCACTGAGTTGGCGGCATTGATTATCTTATACATCGTGCCGTAATTGCATATCGAGTGAGTGGTCGTGAGGTTGAAATCCTGCAGCTTGTATTCCGTGGTCATTGTGTAGAATGTACCACCACGCAGCTCGCCCCACTTGATGAGGGTCGGCACGGAATTGAGGAGATATACATAGCCGGAGAGTACTACCGACTCGACATCCTCCTTGGATTTCCAGAAATCTGCTGTTATCTGCTCGTTATTGGGCTTGACTTCAAGCCAGTCGTTACACGATGTGGCTGTGGTCAGCATCGTCACGGCTACAAGCGAATGTATTATTTTCTTAAACATAATCAGTATTAGAAATTAAGAGTCAGACCAAATGCGTAACGCTTGGAGACAGGTGTCTGCGAACCATCCTTTACGAGCTTGGTAGCGGTGGGGAGGCTTACCTCGGGATCCTGGCCCTTATAGCCGGTCCAGGTGAAGAGGTCATAGCCGGTCACGAAGCAGTTGGCTTTTGAGAGACCGATACCGAGCTTCTGAAGGAATTTTTTTGGTATGTTATAGTTGATCGAAAGTGTCTTGAGACGTACAAACGAGGCATCCTCGACAAAGCGGTCCGAACCGAGGTAGTTGTAACCCATACCCCAGAGTGCGCGGGGGATATCGGTGTCGTCACCTTCGGCACGCCAACGCTGGAGCACTGCGGTCGACTGGTTTTTGTGATTATACATGCTCTCGAGGTCCATACGGGCCTGGTTGATGACCTTCTGACCGAAACGGCCGTAGAAGAAGGTCGTGAGCAAGAAATCCTTCCATTTGAGTTTGAAACCACCGCCGGCGGTGAATTTCGGGTTGGCGTTGCCGAGATACACGATGTCGTTCTCGTCGATCACGCCGTCGTGGTTGATATCCTCGTAACGTGCGTCACCGGGATATACGGTCTGGTTGCCGTTGTGCATTATAATGGGCTGGCCTTTATAATTGTACATCACGTTACCCTCGCGGTCGCGGGCATAGGTCTCGGCGGTGTTCTGGTAGACACCCTGGTAGCGGTAGCCGTAGAACGCGCCGACAGGTGAGCCCTCGACAATGCGCAGAGCGTATTCACCGTTGCCGAACGAGTAGTTTTCCTGCACGTAGGTCGAGGGGAGTTCCTCCACCTTATTTATATTACGCGAGATGTTAGCGTTGAACGAGAGGTTCCAGTCCTTGTAGCGTAAAGCCTGCCAGTCGAAGCGGAACTCAACACCCTTGTTGGAGAGGATACCCGAGTTGATCCACGCGATTTTGTCATAACCGGTAGTTGCGGGGAGTGCGGTTTCCTTCAGGAGAAGGTCGGAAGTCTTCTTGTCATAGTAGTCAAATGTGAGGCTGAGACGGTTCCAGAGACGGAGGTCGAAACCGTAGTCAATCTCGCGGGTGGTCTGCCACTTGAGGCGGTCGAGCTGCATGCGCAGGGGAGCGATAGCCTGATTGTCGACATACTGGCCCATTGACGAATACGCGCCGAAATATTTGGCCGCGCCTGAGGGAGCCTTGCCCGACCAGCCGAGGCTGACACGGATCTTGGCCTCGTCGAGCCAGTCAAACTTCTCATTGCGGAGGAAATGCTCGCGGTCAATGTTCCATGCCACACCAAACGCGGGATATGAGCCGAAACGGTTGCGCGAACCCATGGCCGAGTTGCCTTCATAGGTGATAGAGGCCTTGACGGCATAACGTTCGTCATAGGAGTAGACAGCCTGGCCTACCAGATTGAACGAGCGGCTCTCGCCGTTGCTTGAGTTTGCACCTGCCACTACACTGCCCACTACGGGGTCGGCGAGCGACGACGATGCGTTACCGTAGGTCATCGAAGACTCGGAGAACGAGTTGGTCTGATAGGTGCGCACGAGAGCTGTGGCCACTACGTTGTGCTTCTCATTGAATGTGTTGTTATACAAGAGTTTTGCCTCGCTCTGCAGAGTGAACGCGTCGGTGATAGCGTCCGACGAACGGTTGGCGAATGTATTGTTCCACAGCACACCGGTAGCCGACTGGGGCAGGAACTGCTTGTATTTGTTTGTCTTCATGTTGAGTGACACCCAACCCTGGAATTTGAGTCGGAAGGGGAAGTCATAGTCGAGACGGATGGTCATCTTCTCCTCTCGGAGCGAAGTCTTGTAGAAGCCTTCATTGGCCATGGCCACTGGGTTGAAGTTGCCCTGGCCTTTATTGTCTTTTATGCCGGTAAACCCACCCTGGAAGTCGCTCTGCTGTGTGAAGTAGCGATCGGTGGCCATGCCGGTGGCATCGTCGATCCAGTAGGGCGAGAGGTTGGGCATCTTCTGCATTGCCATTGCGCGGACGTTCTCGACCACGTTGGCATTCTTGGATGTCGAGGTAAACGAGAAGTCGGTGTGTACGCGCAGACGGTCGGAGAAGTTGTAGGTAATCTTGAACTGGGCCTGCAGACGGCTGAGGTCGGTGCCCTTGGTTGTGCCGTCCTCGCTGTACTGGTTGACCGACAGACGATATGTAGCCTTCTCGCCGCCGCCGCTCATCGCGAAGTTGTTGTCGATGATGAGAGCGTCCTGCTTGACATATCCGAGCCAGTCGGTGTCGCAGTTATACTCGTCATAGTAGCGGTAGTCGCGGTTATAGTTGATTTCGTCAGAGTTGAAGAGCTTGTCCATCTCTGATGCGGCAGAGGTTACACCCTTGGCATTGGCGGCATTCCAGAGAGCGTCCTGCATAAGAGCGGTATACTGGCGGCCGTTGAGCAGAGGTATTGACGAAGGCTCGTGCTTCGATGTGATTTTGGTCGAGAGCGAGAACGAGGTCTTGCCTGTTGCGCCGCGCTTGGTGCTGATAAGAATCACACCGTTGGCACCGCTCGAACCATAGATGGCGGTAGCCGAAGCGTCCTTGAGCACCTCGATGCTCTCGATGTTGGTCGGTGCGATATTGAGCAGTGCGCCAAAGTCTTCGGCCGATGCGGTCGAGAAGCTGAAGCCCTCGGAGATGTCTGACGAGTAAGGCACGCCGTCGATTACGATGAGCGGGTCGCTGTTGTCGTCAAGCGAACTGATACCGCGTATCTGGATGGCGTTCTTGGCACCTGGGTCACCGCCGATACTGATGTCAAGACCTGAGATCTGACCCTGGATAGCCTCTTCGATCGAGGCGACAGGGCTCTGCTCCACGAGGCCGGTTACTTCGAGTTTCTGGACCGAGCCGGTCTGCAGACGTCGGGTGATACCCATATCGTCGCTCTTCTCGACCACGACCACTACCTCCTTGAGCGTAGAGGTCGACTCGAGTTTGAAATTCTGGACAGTCTGGCCGGTATAGTCGACACTCTGTGTCTCCATACCTATATATGATGCCTGGATTTTGAGTTTACCGGCATTTGCGGGTACTTCGAGAGTGAAGTTTCCGTCAAAGTCAGTCACAGCACCTTTTATATAACGGTTCTGGCTGTTGACAAGCACGACGTTGGCTCCGATTACCGGTTCCTCCTCGCCGGCCACCTCACTTGTAACGCAACCCGAAATGACCTGCTGGGCCGAAAGACTCATTCCGGCCGAGGCCAGAATGGCTATGAGTGCCAGCAACATTCTTTTGTGTATATTATTCATGGTGTTCATGGTGTATCAGGTTAATCTTTACAGGATGCCGTCGATGAAGTGGAGGCAACCGTCGCTGTAAGCAAATGGCAGATAGCCAAACTCATTATTCACCATGACAGGAGTCTTTCCGGGATAACCGATGGAGAGAGACGTGCCGTTGTCATAGATGGTGAGCTTCTCCTCGTTGGCCATAGTGATAAATTCACCCCGGCATGTCGAGCCCGGGTAGGGATAGTCGCTGAAAGGATTCATCAGTGAGGAGACGAAATACTGACGCAGGTAGTTGGCGAGATTGGCCTTGTTGGTGCCGCTGACTGTACCTGAGAGTGTGCCGTTGGACACCTTCAGTGATGTTGCTCCGGGGATAGCCTTGTCAGCGAGAGCCTGTGTGATGGCTTCGTTGGTGGGAGCGAAGAGGATGAAGCGGTTTCCTGCCGGTGCGATGCTCATGCTGAGTTCGCCGCTGGTGATAAGACCGGCCTTGTTGAGCAACTGGGCAAACATATAATACTTATAGTTCTTGTCATTGCCCACCGAGAGAAGGTGGCCGAGACCGTCGCCCGATGTCTGTGCAAAGATGGTCGAGGCGTCATAAGAGTATGACGAACCGTTGTCCCATGCATGACCGTCGTTGAGTATCGGATGGAAATCCACGAAAGGATCGCCGTTGTTCTCAAGCGCGAGCTGACGGTTGAACAGTGCGTTGGTGGTGATGCGGCCGTCGCGTACAAACCAGTAGTTGTAAGGAGCGTTGGTCGGAATCACCTGAGTGCCGGTGCTCTTGAGCTCCTTGACATTCTGGGCCACGTGGATGTCGGTGATGTTTTTGAGTGCGTTGCTGCTCATCTTGACAAACGCGCCGGCCTCGTCGCTATACTGCTGGAGCTCGTTGCCGGTAACGGTCGTGGCAAGCTGTATGGCGGGGTCGCAACTGGCTATCTGGTCATTGTTGGGAATGAGCGTCACAAAGTTGGCGTTGCGCGAGGCGAGCGGGAGCATAGTGCCGCTGGCATCGAGCGCGTAGAGATACCATCTGAAGTCGGTGTCCTTGAACGCCGGGCCGGCCACTGAGCTGAATATGGCGGGCATATCCATGTGGTCCATACCGTAGAACACACCGTTGGCACACAGCTTGCGGTCGGTCACCTGGTCGGGATCGATGTCGATAGTGGTGCCGTAGACGGTCTTTATGTCACCGCGCTTGATCTCCTCGGGGAAGGCGATGTCGGTCTCTGCACCAAATGACTGTCTGACAAAATACTGGAGTATCAGAGGATCAAGATTTTCAACGGATGTGTAGCCGGTCTCCGAAGTCCAGAAATTATGGAAGAAATCATCGATGGCAGTGTTGGACGGCGCGAAGATATTATAGCCGGCTCTCTCAAGCATGTTGACCAGCAAATAGCTCTCCACCGGCCACTCCCACGCGATATTGGGAAGATCGCCGTGACTGTGGAGATACACGTCATAGCCGAGCGACGAGCGCACTTCGTCCGAAGCGAGCACATACTGGCTGTAGCTGTCATAGATCGAGAGAAACTTGGAATACTTCGGGTTCAAAGCCATCTCATTGTAAAGAGTGTTGAGCGGCTCCACCACCTGGTCCACATTATAGAGATAGCCGTTGTCGGTCACGACGGCTCCACCCTCGACGCCTGCGTTGGCGATATTGAATATGCCGGCAGCAGTCGGGGTGCCCCACTTGGAGTTAGGGAAGAAATAATTGTAGTTGTAGGCTGCGTCGATACCACGGGTCTCGAAGAGTCTGTTGGAGAGCACCGGGATATAAAGGTCGTAATGATACACCTTGATATTAATAGGGTCACCGCCGCCGACTATAGCCACGCGGTCCTCTATCGGGTCGCAGGCATGGGTGCGGTGTTTGTACCAATAACCGGCAAAAACACTTGACGATCCTTCTGTGGCTCCGTCTCCCTCCATGGGGCGGAAGTTGACCATCTTGTTCCAGTCAAAGGCATAATACATCAGATGATACCCCACGAGTTTGTTGAGGAATGCATGGTCCTGACTATTCAACTCGTCGATCGAACTATAACCTTTCTCTGACAGATACTGACGGAACGCGTCGTCGCTCGGAGCGATCACTGTCAAAATACTCTTTCCGGCTACTATCTCACGATAGTCCGACAAATCAATCGCCCGAAGGAAGATGCTGTGATTGCCATCTTTCTGCAGCACCTCATAGGCATTGCCTTTCAGCCAATCGGGAATTTTGTAATGATCATCGGAAGCCAGATCGTCATCCTTACACGATGTCACACCGGCACACAATGCCAATGCTACCCCGGCAAGGAGTGAAGAACGTTTAATCCTACTCATTTAAATTTGATATTAGATTTAGTTAAATTTTAATTATTTACGTAATTTAAGGTAGTTACTGTGTACACGGCCGGAGGTTCGCAACAAGGCACAACTTCTCCATGCGTTCTGGGCCAAATACAGTGCAAAGGTATGAGAATTTTAACAAAAAAAAAATTTTTTTTCACATTTTCTCATAAATTTACCATAAATTATGCTTACATTTGCAACGAATTTTTTTCGGCTTAAATCTGTCGGACATCAAATCAATCATTAAATATCAACGTATTACCTTAAACCGACTGTGAGTTAATCTTAACACACTTAATATTTTATTATTAACTAAAATTATCATGAAAAAAGACTACGCATGTAATGCACGGTGGGGCGTAAAAGCCCTTTCTGCAGCGGTACTTGCAATGGCATTCTCTGCCTCTGCCTCCGCTCAGGAATACCGTAAGTCATGGGACTTCACCAAATGGAGTTCCACAACAGTAGCCAATCTTAAGGCAGCCAACGCTGTAGGTGGCAATGCCGAGACCCGCGAATGGTCTGATGCAGAAAAATCAGGCTCATCGGCACCGACCGATATTTCCAAAGACAACTGCTTCTGGCAGTGGAAAATCAACACGACCGAGGATGAATACTTAATGGCCAGCGGTCAGGTTATCGCCGAGCTTGAAGGTCTCTACTACACCAACACCACTCTCGGTTCGCTGGCCATCGCAGTCAACTATGGCGACACCGGCGCAACAGACTTCGGTCCCTACAACGGCTCTTCCTACCTCTGGTTTGGCGGCAAAACAAAGAATTATTTCGTAATTCCTCACGTTGAGCCCGGCACCGAAATCAAGATTGGTGTCGAGTCACACAAACTGACCGCCGCACGCGGTATTGAGCTCTACGTTGGCCGCGGCACCTCAGGCACTAAGCTCAAAGACCCCGAAGGCAACGCTGTCGAAATCCCCAAGACTTATCAGGACCTCGTATGGCTCGTGCCCGAAGACACCGAGCCCACCAATGAAGACGGTACTGTCGACATTCAGATTCGCAATACCGACGGCTGCCACCTCTATTATATAACCGTAGGCAATGGTGGCGATGAAGTGGAAGAGGACAGAAAGATTGCCGTAATCTCTCCCTTAGGCGAGGAGGACGACCTCTTCTTTGCCGTGCAGGATGGCTTTGAGGCTTCATTCCTCTCCGACGCTTCCCTCACCCTCGAGCAGCTTCAGGAATATGAGGCTATCCTCATCTCCAACAAAGTTACCGCCGACAGCCCCCTCAAGGATGTGCTCCGCAGCGCAGTGGCCTATCAGCCCGTTGTCAACCTGAGTGCAGCTCTTATCGAGAGCTGGGGCCTTGGCACCGTAGCCGACTCTGAGACCAACACCATCACCGTGTCGGAGAAGAATCTCGAGAACGCTCTCTTTGCCGACCTCACCTACGACGAAGGCTTTGAGCTCGTTGCCGACGGTGTGCTTCCCGTTGTAACTCCCGGCGAGTATCTTGCCAACGACGATGTGCTCGCCACCGTAGGTGACGCCGCTTACATCCTCGTACACAACCCCAACCGCAACGCTCACATCCTTATCCCCTTCTCAGCCGAAGCCGGCACCGAAGGTGAGAACATGATGGGCCTCGTTGCAAACGCCCTCAAGGTTGCCGCCAAGTCAAAGAAGGCTGTCACCAAGGCTTCCGCTCCCGTATTCTCTTCCGAGCTCAAGAAGCTCATGACCACAGTGACCGCCACCGGCGCAGGCGTTATCCGCTATGCCATCGGTGCTGACGCCGAGGTCAACGAGAACAGCACCGTCTACGACGGCCCCATGGACTTCACCGAGCCCGCTATGATCAAGGCCTATATGACTCTTGACGGCTATCTCCCCTCTGACGTAGTTACTTACGAGGTAGAGATCCAGGACCAGGCTTCCGCCCCCACATTCACAATGACCCAGGCAGACGAATCTACCACCGTTGAAATCTCCAGCGAGGCCGAGGGTGCCAAGATTTACTACACATTCTGGATGAACAACGGCACTATCAACCCCGCCCAGGCTACTCTCTACACCGAGCCCATCGTTCTCTCGACCGAGCCCACCGCTATCTATGCTATCGCTACTCTTGACAAGGCTCTCAACTCTGACATCTCAGAGGACTATGTAGCCATCAAGAGCATCAACAGCAACACCATCCGCATGGACACAGTATCTCACTTCAGCGCGTCGTCAGCCGCATGGTTCCCCTCCACTCCCCACGAAAGCGGAACAGGTGAGGCCAAGGCTCACTACTACTGGGGCAAGAAAGCTTGGGAATACTACTCTGACAAACAGATCGGCGAGGAAGACGGCGTAGATGAAGAAGGCAATCCCATTAAAAAACCGATTTATGCTCCTGACGAAAATGCCATCCGCACAATGGGTGCAAACGAGGGCAACGGCACTGAAAACGACTGGCGTCTCTTCTCGCAGGGCCAGGTTCTCACCGGTGAGCTTACCAATAAGGGCATTGCCGAGGTAGGCAACAGCACAACAGGTTACTACCACGAAGCTGCTACCGACCTCATCGGCGGTCCCGCTTCTACAGGTTATATCACATTCGGAGGCAAATCAAGCGGAAACCCCTACACCGCCGCTATCGAATCGGTTGTCAAGTTCACCGCTCCCTTCGATGTAGTCGTATATATCGGCAACGGCAACAACGGCTCGAAGGCAATTGTAGAGCTTCAGACCTCGACCGACGGCCAGAACTGGACCAAGGTCGCTGACCTCAACCTCGCTGACACCCAGCGTTACATCAAGAAAAACCGCATCTCGATCAACGAAGGCGGCGAGCAGTATGTACGTGTAGCCCACACCGGCGGCGGTTCCAAGGCTCAGGTATATGATATCTACATCCTCAACAACGGCGAACTCTCCAAGGACTACACCGGCATCGAGGAAGTAATCACCGACGAAGCTGCCGAGGTTATCGCAGTTGAATACTACAACATCAACGGTATGCGCATCGCTGAGCCCGAAAACGGCTTCTACATCATGCGCGCCATCCTTTCCAACGGCAAGGTTGTAGTCAAGAAACTCGTAAAGTAATCCCTCACAGGACATACCCCTAAGCCACGCACCACCTAAAGCGTAGCTATCCCCCCAAGCAGGCTGTGCCCCACCGCACAGCCTGCTTCATTTTATCGACTACAATCCCAAGTCAAAATTCCGGCACACATGTCATACGATTAAATAGAGCGACCGAAGGCATCCTTCGGTCGCTCATGCGGCATGAAGTGTGGCATGCGTGGAATGCCTCTGCGGTAGCGGATGCCTCCGGACGCCCCCTTGGGAGCGACCGATTATGCACTGAAATAAAAACTTTTGTTTCTTATTGAGCTTATGAAACTTTTGTATCTCCTCGGGGATTTCAGGACAGGCATTAAGAATTTCAGTCTGAAACGCCAAAAGGATGTCCCGGCAGGGACATCAGGAAATTGATAGCCGTATGCATCCGAGCCTGGAAGGCTCAGGATGCATACGGAACGAAATCCCGTCGCCGGAGGTGTCTGCAAGACACCTTGTAACGGCTCAAGCCGAAATATCGGTGCATCATATGTCCCTGGCATACGCGTCCGCAGGCATCCGCAACCGCACAGGCCCCACACATGCCACTCTATATCCCGCACGGGCGTCCGTAGGACGCAGATTAGATAGTAACCGTTTACTCTGACCTGCGCAAGGATTTTAGATAGAAATTAGTGTAAAAATATGTTAATACTCAATTTTTAATCTCGGGTCTCTTGGCAGGTAGGCCGGGTCATATAGTTC
>NZ_CAJTCF010000077.1:0-19052 GCF_910574735.1 Duncaniella muricolitica
TGGTACGGTATATTAGAGTGTGGGAACTATAATATAGTGCGCCCTTTGCTGAATGCGCTGTATTTTTATTATTTTACTGTATTATTAACATCTCGAAATAAGTTTGAACAACTTCATATTTAATAACAGACATCACAAACAAATTCAGAATTACATGGACATACTATTTCTTGGTATAGTAATATTTCTCTTTCTGCTTGCAGTCTTTGACCTATCGGTGGGCGTGAGCAACGATGCCGTCAACTTTCTTTCGTCGGCTGTTGGCTCGAAAGCCGCCTCATTCAAGCGAGTCATGATTGTAGCAGCAATCGGAGTATTTGTCGGTGCGGCCATGAGCAACGGCATGATGGATGTAGCGCGCCACGGCATCTTTCAGCCTGAAAATCTATCTTTTTATGATGTCATAGCCATCTTCATGGCTGTGATGGTGACCGACATTATTCTGCTTGACATCTTCAACTCTCTCGGCATGCCCACGTCGACCACAGTTTCGATGGTGTTTGAGCTGCTTGGAGCCACATTTGTAGTGGCGTTGTTCAAGATTTCCGCCCCCGAAAGCACTCTTGGAATGGGCGACCTGCTCAACACCGAAAAAGCTCTTTCGGTTATTCTCGGTATATTCCTGTCGGTGGCCATAGCCTTTGTGTTCGGCACTGTCGTACAGTTTATCACCCGACTGATCTTCACCTTTGAATACAAAAGCAGACTCAAATGGAAGGTAGGCCTTTTCGGAGGCGTTGCCTGCACGGCTATCATATATTTCATGCTCCTGAAGGGCATCAAAGATCTCACCATAATGACTCCCGAGCTCAAGGCATGGATACACGACAACACCACCCTGATATTGCTTGTGTCATTTGCGTCATTCACATTGCTTACACAGTTGCTCTATCTGCTCAAGGTCAATGTGTTCAAGGTTGTGGTGCTTCTCGGCACATTCTCTCTGGCCATGGCCTTTGCCGGCAATGACCTTGTCAACTTTATCGGAGTCCCGCTCACGTCGCTTGCCTCCTATCAGGATTATATGTCATCGGGCGGGGGCAATCTGCATGGGTTCATGATGGACAGCCTCAATGGCCCGGCGTCGACCCCGTTTTACTATCTTATTGGAGCCGGCATGATAATGGTGGTCTCGCTCGCGACATCCAAAAAAGCCCGTCAGGTGACACAGACAACGGTCGGACTGAGTGCTCAAAGCCAGGGCGACGAGATGTTTGGTTCATCGCGCATAAGCCGTTCGCTCGTACGCCGCACTCTTGCCATACTCACCTGGATCAATGAACACACACCCCGGAGCGTCAAGCGTTGGATGGCACGCCGCATGGATGCCACCAACGCCCAGCCCGAGGATGGAGCGGCATTTGACCTCGTGCGCGGTTCGGTCAATCTGATGCTTGCAGGTGTGCTTATCGCATGGGGTACATCAATGAAGCTGCCTCTCTCCACGACTTTTGTCACCTTCATGGTGGCCATGGGCACATCGCTTGCCGACCGAGCCTGGGGGCGCGAAAGTGCAGTGTTCAGAATCACGGGCGTAATCTCCGTAATCGGCGGATGGTTTATCACCGCGGGCGTGGCCTTTATAGGAGCCGGCATTGTGGTGTGTCTTATGCATCTCGGCGGAGTGCCTGTAATGATAGCCGGAGGCGTGATAGCCCTGACACTCCTCATCCGCAGCAACATCCGCTTCAAAAACAAGAGCAAGGAAACCACCGACGACACTCTTTTCCAGACGATCCTGTCGACCGAAAATCCAGCTGATGTATGGCCGCTCCTGCGTATATATATCAATGAAAAAGAAAAGATGTTTTTGTCTTATGCCGCCGGAGTATATGACGATGTGGCCACAGGATTTATGAAAGAGGACACAAAAATGCTGTCGCGTGCCGAAAAATCTCTCTTGACCGAGAAGAATGTGCTCAAAAGCCAGCGGCGCAAACTCACTCTGTGTCTGCGTCAGGCCAGTCCGGAGACGGCCATGGAGAAGAGCACTTGGTTTCATCTGAGCAACAATATGGCAACCTCAATGACATACTGTCTGATAAGAATCAACGAGATATGCAAGGAGCATGTCGACAACAATTTCAGACCGTTGCCGCGGGAATTGTCCGCCACACTCGAAAATCTCAAAGAGCGGATTGTGTCAGTGCTGCACGACTCAGAGGCGGCGGTCGAGGAAAACAGTCCCGACACTATCGACATGCTGCGTCGCCGATGTGACGGCATAAAAGCCGAATTGTCACGACGTTCTCATGAGGTGTATGACAGGATAAGCAGCGGCGATGCCTCCAATCTGACTGTAACCTATGTCTACCTCAACTTTCTACAGGAAAGCCAGGAACTGGTGACATCGCTTAGAAAAATGCTTCGTGCGGCCGGCAAGCTCAACCTCGCGCCGAGAGTTTACCGCAGCTTCTCAGCGACATCTTCCGAAAAGGCGTCGTAAACTTTATGCAGATTATTTGTTTTATATGATGTATGGGGGATGTCGCGCAGGCCGTACATCTCCCCATACTATAATCACAACGTTTCTACTATGAGTCAACATCGCATCACAGGGCTGTCATCAGCCGAAGTGTCAGAAAGCAGAGCCCGGCATGGAGCCAACATACTGACGCCGCCCGAAGGCACTCCGCTCTGGCGTAAATTTCTTGACAAACTCTCCGACCCGATGATAATAATTCTGATTGTAGCCGGAGTGCTGTCACTGGGTATATCATGCTATGAGTATTTCGGCCTCGGACATGGCGCGGAGACATTTATCGAACCCATCGGTATATTCATCGCCATACTTCTTGCCACAGGTCTTGCCTTTTATTTCGAGCATAAGGCCGACAAGGAGTTTGACCTGCTCAATCAGGTGAGTGACGACGACCCGGTGCAGGTGATACGTGACGGTAATGTCACCGAGATACCCAAGCGAGATGTGGTCACCGATGACTGCGTGATGCTCTCGACAGGCAATGACATTCCAGCCGATGGTGTTCTGCTCGAAGCCGTGTCACTGACAGTCGACGAGTCGACCCTGACCGGCGAGCCGTCATGCGCCAAGACCACCGACCCGGCACACTTTGACAGCGAAGCAACATTCCCCTCCGACCATGTGCTCCGCGGCACTCGTGTACTCGAGGGTCACGGCATAATGAAGGTCACGGCCGTAGGCGACGCTACCGAAAATGGCAAAGTCTATACTGCGGCGCAGATTGACAACAGTGTACGCACTCCTCTCAACGAGCAGCTCGACCGTCTGGGCGGACTCATCTCAAAAATCAGTTATCTGCTGGCGGCAATCATCATTGTCGGACGTGTCATTATGTATTTTGTCAACAATGATTTCGACCTCCTGCCGTTTATCACCTACCTGCTTCAGTCGGTGATGCTGGCCGTGACGCTTATAGTCGTAGCGGTTCCCGAGGGATTGCCGATGGCGGTGACACTTAGTCTGGCCTATTCGATGCGTCGCATGCTCAAATCCAATAACCTCGTGCGCAAGATGCATGCTTGCGAGACCATGGGCGCGACAACGGTGATATGTACCGACAAGACCGGCACGCTGACCGAAAACCAGATGAGAGTCTTCGATACCGACTTCTTCATTCCCGAGTCTGACAGTACCCACATATATCTTGACATGGCGGTTAACTCGACTGCCGAAATCGATTTCTCGGGCGATAAGCCCAAAGTGTCGGGCAATCCCACCGAAGGGGCTCTCCTGCTCTGGCTCAACAGCAAAGGCATCGACTATCGCACGTTACGCGAGACCACCGACACCATTGCCGAACTGCCGTTCTCGACCGAACGTAAATATATGGCTACTGTTGTGCGTCTGTCCGACGGACGCGAAGTGCTCTATGTCAAAGGCGCGCCGGAAATCATCTTCGCGCTCTGTCACAATTATCCCAAGGGTGTCACCAAAGAGGGTGTCGACAGCATGCTTCTCGGCTATCAGGCCCAAGCCATGCGAACACTCGGATTTGCCTATCAAGAGCTGAAACCTGGCGACGCGACATTCAGCGACAACAGGATTACGGCCGACAATCTGACATTCATCGGTCTCGTAGCTATCTCCGACCCGGTAAGAGCCACCGTGCCGGCGGCTGTAAAAGAAGTACTCGATGCCGGTATCAAAGTGAAAATTGTGACAGGCGACACTCCCGGCACAGCTACAGAAATAGCCCGTCAGATAGGACTGTGGGACGACTCGACCGACAATGCCGACAATATAATTACAGGCGAAGAGTTTGCTCTCATTCCTGACGATCAACTGCCCCGTAAAGTAGATGACCTCAAAATTATAGCCCGAGCCCGCCCGATGGACAAAAAACGTCTTGTCGAGGCTCTGCAAAGCAACAACGAAGTAGTGGCCGTGACAGGTGACGGCACCAACGACGCGCCGGCTCTCAAGGCGGCCCATGTGGGCCTGTCGATGGGCGACGGCACTTCAGTGGCCAAGGAGGCAAGCGACATTACGATTGTCGACAATTCGTTCACCTCGATAGGCCGGGCTGTGATGTGGGGACGCTCGCTCTACCTCAACATCCAGCGATTCATACTGTTTCAGATGACAGTCAATGTAGTGGCCTGCCTAATCGTGCTTGCCGGCTCGTTTATGGGCATGCAGTCACCGCTCACTGTCACCCAGATGCTGTGGGTCAATCTGATTATGGACACCTTTGCAGCCATGGCTCTCGCCTCGCTGCCTCCGTCCGAGTCGGTGATGGATGACAAACCGCGGTCTCGCTCGGCATTTATCATAAGCCGCTCCATGTGGAGGTGGATTATCGGGACTGGCGGCATCTTTTTCCTGTTTTTGCTCGGATTGCTCTATTGCTTCGAACACACCGACATCACAAGTCTCACACAGATCGGTCGTGCGACATTCGGAGCCGACCGTGGTCTGACCCCCTATGAACTGTCGTTGTTTTTCACCATCTTCGTATTTCTCCAGTTCTGGAACATGTTCAATGCCCGAGCCTATGCCACCGGACGCTCCGCTCTTCATCTCGAGGGCTGCTCCGGCTTCGGACTTACGGCACTAATTATTGTCATCGGGCAGATATTGATTGTCACAGTCGGTGGCGAATTTTTCAGCGTGGTGCCTTTACGCCTGACCGACTGGCTCATCATCGTCGCAGGCACATCGGTCGTGCTGTGGGCGGGCGAACTGCTCCGACGACGACACTGACACCATTACCCTCTCTCTAACACAACATCTCGTCAACTTCTATGAGCGACATTATAATCATCATTCTTCTCATATTGCTCAACGGCATATTCTCTATGTCGGAGATAGCATTGATTTCGGCGCGCAAGTCAGGGCTTACATCCGACGCACGCCGCGGTAGCAAGTCGGCGGCCACCGCGCTTAAACTTGCCGCCGATCCGGACCGTTTTTTGTCAACGATACAGATAGGCATAACCCTCATCGGCATACTTACCGGTCTGTATTCAGGCGCGGCATTGGCCGACGATGTGGGGCTGCTTCTTCAGGAGTGGGGATTGCGCCCGAGTATTGCTCGAAATATCGGGCAGGTGCTTATAGTCGTTATAGTCACCTACCTTTCGATCGTTGTCGGAGAACTCGTGCCCAAGCGCATAGGTCTTGCGGCGGCCAATATTGTGGCCAAGATAGTGTCACGGCCTATGCATCTGCTATCGGTCATAGCCATGCCGGCTGTATGGCTTCTGTCCAGGTCGACAAGCATACTCGTAAGTGTGCTCGGACTAAAACGCGATGCCAATCCGGTGACTGAGGATGAAATCAAGTCGCTGATTCAGGACGGCACCGACGCCGGTGAAGTACGTAAAGTCGAGCAGGACATCATGGAGCGTACACTCATGCTCGGCGACCTGCGTATATCATCCATCATGACCCCGAAGGTCGATATTTCGGCTTTATGGCTCGATATGACAGTCCCCGACATCAAGCACCGACTTTCGGAAAATCTTCACAACTCCTACCCGGTGTTCTGCGATCGGGCCCAAGGCTCTGTCTGCGGAGTGGTATCCCTGAAGCAACTGATACTCACGCTTGACTCTCAGGGGTTTCAACTCAGCAATGTCATCAGTGAGCCGGTATACTTTCCCGAAAGCATGAGCGTGTATGACGCTCTCGATCAGCTCAAGACCAAGAATGTACATTTTGCCCTGGTCACCGACGAGTTTGGCGATGTAGCAGGCATCATAACCCCGAGCGACATTCTTGACGGCCTTGTAGGTGAATTTTCGGCTCCCGCCAAGACTCCGGCCATCGCACCTACCGATGTCGAAGGAGTGTGGAGTGTCGACGCACAGATTTCGTTCTACGACTTTCTGCATAACTTTGATCTTGACGAGCTGTATCGTCCTGCATCCTACTCCACACTCGGAGGATTTCTACTTGAGGAGCTACGCCACATCCCGGCTGTCGGAGAGTGCTGTCAGTGGCATGATATCACATTTGAAATCACAGACATGGACGGAGCCAAAATCAGCCGCGTACTGGTTACACTGCCCGTCGGCCTGTCTCAATAGCGAATTTGCCACGACAGAAGTATGCCAAATAAAGTATTGCGGATATGCGGTGAACCTTTTTTGTCTTAAGATGGGCCGGCAGGGCGGCAGGGGCTGTATGAAGTCGAACACAGCGAGACGATCACACTTTCGGCCGAGCCGCAGTAACGCGCGTCGGGACTGCGGCAGCTCTTATAATCTTCCAGTTTGGGATAACTCTCAAGAGCTTCCTGAGACCAGGTGAGGGTTGTGGCGGCGGTATAGGCTATACGTATATGGTTGTGATGGCCGTTATAGAGTATGTATTTGGTGTCGTTGTTAAAAGCGAGCATTCTATAGCTTCATGCCGGTATCTCAAAGTCACCGCCATTCTGTCCGGCCAACTCGTATCGCCATATTCTTCCCTATTGCCCGGCAGATATGGATATTGATCCGGTTATGTAGAAATAACACACCGTGTGATGGTCCATATTATGGTCAGGGAGATTGCGTTATCAATGTGTCGGGCCTACAGGTTTATGACATCTGTACAATAATCGAGAGCCGCTTTACGGTGGGTCACCATAATCACGGTGCACTTTGGCGAGAAATGCTGCCGGAGACGCGACAGGAGCTCTCTTTCGGTAGCAAGGTCAAGTGACGATGTCGGTTCGTCCAATAGCAATATGTGTCCTTGTTTCAGCAATCCGCGGGCAATGGCTATTCGCTGGGCCTGACCTTCGCTGAATCCTCCGCCCCCCTCAAAACACTCGGTGTCGAGACCGTCGGGAAGTTCGAGCACAAACTCGGCCGCAGCCGTAACGAGAGCGCGCCGCATCTCTTCATCCGTCGCCATCGGATTGGCCAGCAGCAGATTGTCGCGTATGGTGCCACACATCAGAGTGTTGCCCTGAGGCACATACACGATGTCGCGTCTCGCTCCGGGAGTGATGACCAAGGCCTCCTGACGATCATCGTAATATATCTCCGCACGGCCTGAAGTGGGCTCCACAAGTCCGAGCAGGATTCTGAGCAATGTGCTTTTTCCCACCCCTGTCGCACCTGTCACGCAAGTGATACTGCCGGGCACGAAGTCGTGGGTGAGATGATTGAGTATCATTTCCTCTCCGTCGGGATAGCGATAGCACACATCAGTCAGACGCAGGCCCGGCGCGGAATTGATACTGACCGGAATAGCGGAATAATCCTCGGTGGGGCTCGACAGTATATCATCGACACGGCCTATGGCTACAGAGGCATTGATGAATGACGGCACACGACGTGCGAGGTCAACAACCGGCCTTTGCACCTGTGAGACGAGTTGCAGAAACGCGGTCATCATGCCAAACGAGACTGCTTCGGTAGATAGTCCATAGGCACACCATAGAAATGCGACCGTATAACCTGTCATGAATCCTGCCGTCACGGCACTGTTGGAGTAAATGGATATGGATGTGCGTTTCAGCAGCTTGCCGGTCAGATCTGACTGCATCTCTCCAAATCGGGTCGTGCGCCTATCTGCCCCCATTATGGTCGAAAGCAGTGTGCGGTGACGCAGACTCTCCTGAAGAAATGAGTGCACATCGCTCTCGGCGGCTCTGATTTTTTCAGTAAGACGACGTGTCCTTTTGACATATGCTTTGCTCACGAGCATGGCCAGCGGCATAATGAACACTATCGCGGCCGCCATCCTCACGTCAAGTATCGCCAGAAACACAAAGGCTCCGGCAAGCTGCAACATCACGGTAAGAACCCCGGGCACAGTAGCGCATGTCAGCGATGCGAGCGTGGCAACATCGTCATGCAGACGGCTCATAGCATCACCGGTCTGCATGGCTCCACGTCCGCTCCAACGTTCACACAGCATATGATACAGCAGCCTGCGGCGCATATTATCGGCATATCGCGTATAGGCTACGCTCTCAAGCCTACGTCTCAGGGCCGGCAACAGCAATTGTGACAAAAGACACGCCACAAGCAACATCACAAGACTCGTCGGAATAGTATGGGCGGGAGCTACCGCCGCATCGACTATCGACTTGGTGGTCCAGACAAACAACAGCGACACTCCGACATTGACACATCCGGTCAAAGCCGTGGTCGCGACACGCAGTCGCGAGCCGCCCGATTCCTGCCATATGCGTCTCATGGTGTGGCGCATGGATGCCGATTGCTTATCTGCCATAATGCTCAATCTTCAAATACATATTCAAACACCTTACATACAGACGTCTCATCGGTGCCGGCATGCGTTGCATAAGTGCCGCCAGCCGGCTCATGACCGAGCCTGACACCTCATATCCGTCGCGCTCTATGCCCACTATTTTACCGATTACATCAGCATATCGGCACCTTTCGGTCTGATACAGATTGGTGTCACCCATAAGTATCACACCATCAGGCAGCACCTGCGAGATACGATGGAGAAACACACCTCGCGGATGTTCGCAAAAAGCAAGCACAATATCTGAACGGCTATATTCGGAGGTCCTGCTTATATATACAGTGTCTGTATCAGGCCGGAGTGCAGGCCACATGCTGAAACCTTTAGGCGAAAATTTAACAATTCCACCTTCTGAAAGACGCAGATTCACAGCCTCAAACCATTCGAGGTTGCGGACGCTGTCATAACCGGCGGCCTTCCGGGTCTGACAATGTGATATTGATTCCGATCCTTTCATATCTGTCAATAAGGCTTATACAAAATTTAAGGCAACTTAATTGCAACAAACCTTGACGAAACAAAGATAGGAAGAATTCGCGAGACTATGGCAATAAATGGGGAATAAAGTAATGTGTTGAGAGTTAGGAGAGATTGGCGTTGTTCGTCCGAAGGGTGCTTTCGGCGGAAAATTCGGTTTTTGGAAGGGTTAGGAGATAGAATCGCTACCTATCCGTTGCCTTTTTCCTATCCGGAATCCGGTCTTGAAGACGGTTTTGCCGATGGATGATTATCCCTGTCTTATGTCATAGAACCCGCTTGTCAGGCATCTTTGCTACTGCAAATTTAGCGATTTTCTCTGGCATTGCGAAGAAATATAGGCTCCGGGATGGCATCTGTGATTCCTATTCGTGGTTCCGCTACGTTTTGCATACCTACAAATTACTCTATATCAGTTAATTTTGCAAACAAAGAATAGAGCTATGAAACAGAGCGGATTAAAGGTTTCGTTCTACCTTAAAAAGAGCGAGATGTCGGATGACGGTCTGTGTCCGGTGATGGGGCGTATAAACGTAGGCAGATACTCGGAGGCAGCTTTCAGCGCGAAACTCTCGGCATCACCTAAGGCATGGATGCTCGGCCGTGCCACTGGCAAGAGCGCCGCGTCAAGGGAAATCAACCGCCAGCTTGACGAAATCAGGGCAAGCGCACTTTCCGTCTATCAGGAACTGTCGGCTGTCCGCATGGGCGTGACCGCCGATGATGTGAAGTGCCAGATACAGGGGATGGCTTTCGGACAGGAAACGCTGATGGGATATTTCAGCACATTCATAGAGAACTTCGCAAAGCGTGTCGGTGTGAACCGGGTTCATGGCACACTGAAATCATACAATTACACCTACAAATGCCTGGCAACATTTCTGGAAACGGAGTATAAGCTGTCGGATATTCCGTTTACGGCTATCGACCGTTCCTTCATAGGCAAGTATGACATCTACCTGCGTACACAGCGCCGACTCGCCACCTCCACCGTGGGCTTTCATACAACACGGTTGAAGATGATAGTCTCGGAGGCTATCACCGACGGCATCATAACCGCAGATCCTTTTGCCGGATATGAGGCAGAAAAGCCGCAGCGTGAGCAGAAGTTTCTTACTTCGGAGGAACTCCACCGGATTATGACGACACCGCTCCACGACAGCCGTCTGTACCATGTCCGCGATCTCTTCCTGTTCTCCTGCTATACAGGCATTCCATACGGCGATATGTGTCTTCTGACGGAAGATAATCTTGAAACTGCCGAGGACGGTACGGTCTGGATCAGGTCCTCGCGAAAAAAGACGAAGGTGGAATATGAGATACCGTTGCTTGAGCTGCCATTGAGAATTATCGAGAAATACCGGGGAATGGCACCTGAAGGGAAACTCCTGCCGATGTACAGCAACTCCACACTGAACGCATATCTGAAAAGGATTGCCAAGATATGCGGCATAGAGCGCAGGCTGGTCTATCACTGCGGGCGTCATACCTACGCCACCGAGATCACGCTTGCACATGGTGTGCCTCTTGAGACCGTCAGCCGTATGCTGGGCCATAACCGGATTACCACGACGCAGATTTACGCGAAAGTGACCGATGACAAAATCGGGACAGACACACAGAACCTTGACAGCCGGATAGCGTCACGCTTCACTGTCGCCATTTAATAAACCAAAACCCACATAGTCATGAAAAAGGATAAAGACAACAATACACCCAAACGGCGTAGCACATTCGCCATCCTCTTCTATATCAACCGGACAAAAGTCCGCAAGGACGGAACATGCCAGCTTCTGTGCAAGGTCAGCATAGACGCCGAATGGGAGCAGATAGGAACGAAAGTGTCTGTGAACCCGGATATCTGGAACCCCGAAAAAGGACGGGCGGACGGGCGCAGTGCCAATGCAGTCACCGTGAACCGCGCCATAGACTCGCTGACAGCTGAGATAAACGAACATTACGAGGATATAAGGCGCAGCCTTGGCTTCGTCACCGCCGAGCTTGTTAAGAACGCCATGAAGGGCATCGGGCGCAAGCCATCGACCCTTTTGGCTCTTTTCCGTGAACATAACGAGGAATTCCACAAGCGTGTGGGTGTAGACCGCACAAAGGAATCATACGAAAGCTATCTCAACTCATACCGTCATCTATCTGCATTCGTAACCGGGAAACGGGATATGGATGATGTGCCGCTCCGTGCGCTTGACAGGTCTTTTTATGACGATTTCGAGGTGTTTCTCGGCGCAGACCGTGGACTCAAGCCCAAATCGGTTCACGAACACCTGTACCGTCTGAAGAAGATGACGATGCGAGCAGTCAGCCAGGGCACGCTCCGCCGTGACCCATATGCGAGGCTCCATCCACCGTTGCCACGTCGCAAGAGCCGCCACATGAGGCTTGACGATCTGAAACTGCTTATGGAAAAACAGATAGATGCCCCAAATCTCCAAAGGGTGCGCGATTGGTTCATCTTCTCGACATTCACAGGGCTGGCATACGCAGATCTTAAACAGTTGACTGAGGATGACATATCCCAGGCTCCGGACGGTACGTGGTGGATACATGTAAACAGGCAAAAGACGGGCAGTCGCTCGGCGATACGCCTGCTTGACATCCCAATGCGGATAATGGAGAAATACAGGGACGAGCGGCAGGACGGTAAGATTTTCAATCTTTATAGCAGAACCTATTTGATAAAACTTACCCGGCAGCTCGGCAAGGAGTACGGTTTCTGCCTTACCTTCCACAAGGCGAGGCATAATTTCGGAACACATATCACTCTGTCGATGGGCGTTCCCATTGAGACAGTAAGCCGAATGATGGGACATAAGAGCGTTACCACGACACAGATATACGCCCAGGTGACTGACCGCAAGGTTGATGAGGACATGAAGCGTCTGCGTATGCAGGCATCAAGTGCTGAAATTACCCTTATTGACGAAAGCATGGATAAGGAAATGGCAAAGAGAAGGAAATATAAATTCAGGAACAAGACGGGAAACGGCCTGTGATTGCAGACCGTTCCCGCCTATGCCTGATAGCAGCGCATATTGCGGAACTCAGCGGCTCTTAGAGCCACTTCTGTTCCTCCACGCATTTACGGTGCGCCTTTTCAAGAAGGCTCTGTATCTCGGATTCCCGGTACAGGGCCTTTCCCTGTACAATGTAGTAAGGGATAAGACGAGCGGTGCGGTATTCCTGCAAGGTGCGCCGGCTCACTTTCAGCAGGCGCGACAGCTCCTCGTCAGTGAGGAACCTGTCCCCCTTGAACATGGGGCGTGCGACCGATTCAACTTGTCCGAGCGCCTGCCCGATGTTTCCGAGGCGGCGCAACAGGTCCGCCACACGCGGATCCTGCCTGTCGATAAAATAATGGCTCATAGCTGTGATGTGTTTGGGTGATACGACGACTGTAATAGTCTCTCTACATCCTCCGGACGGTAGAAGAGCTTGTTCCTGATACGGCTGAATGGCAGGATGCCTTTGTCGCGGTAGGTCTGCAAGGTGCGCTTTGAGATTCCGAGGATGTTGCACACGTCCTCGTTGTCGAGCCATTTCTTAAGGCCGATGTCCTCATTCTTCCGGCTCAGCAGTTCGGATTTTTCCTCGATTTCCCTGATTCTGGAGAACAGGGCATCGAAGGTTCTGATGTCCATGCTTATTATTTCCATGATGTTACGGTTTTTAGATTTTACGATATGTTTCAGTGGCTCACGGCGGCGGGTAGCGACTTCCCTTTCATCTGTAGGAATTCCTGTATCTCGGATGCCTTGTAGTAGGTACGCCCGTCTATCATGTAATAGCGGATAAGCTTCTTCTGTCGGTATCTCGCAAGGGTGCGCTTGGTGACGCCGAGCAACCGGCACAGGTCGTAGTTGTCGAGCAGCGTGTCGCCGTCCAGACAATCCTTGAGCTTGTTCATCCGCTCGAATGCCCTCTCCATCTTGTCAAAGCGTTCCATGAGCGAGGTAAACATCTTATGCACTGTTTCATTATATGGCATAGCTGATTTTTTTGATGTAAATGAATTGGTTTGCTTTACACCGTGTTGCGCAATCGGTTATACTACACATATTGGCTAATGCCGTGCCACCGCCTCCAAAAGGCATGACAAGACACCGATATTCATCAGAATATCAGTAAGATAAAAATATTCAAACGTAAAATAATGGAAATCAGAGGTCTTGCAAAATGCAAGACTTTCCGGCGGTATGCAATAGTCTATTGCGAGATTATCGCGCTTTGCGTCGGTAAATATTTCGGCAAATCCCGTTCTTTAACCGGGTGGATTTGCTTAATATCCACCCTGACGGCACGCCGTTTTGAAAGGTATGGGTTCCTGTACCTGCAATCTCAGGCAGAATGTGGATTACCAGTTCGTCTATTATATTGTAACGGAAGAGCCGTGTCATAAGATCCATACCGTCCAGATCCGACACTTCGGCGGTGTATATGCAGGATTTATCGGTGCTGCCTTTGTCACACACAAGGTCAAGGACCGGGTAATCCGCTTCGAGTGTGTATGTGCCTATGTCATGCCAAAAACGGAAGCCTTTGGCATCGGTCATAAGCCAACGCATCCGGGGATTGTCGGCATCCGGGAGGAAACCGTCGATAGTCATTGCCGTTATGATGCGTACCGTTGCCATGTCGTTTCATTTCTCTGTTATACAGCAAAAGAAAAAAGCGCGATGTCCACGCACTCAGACAGCGGTTCTGGCAAAACCGTAAGGAGAATACGCAACACCACGCTATGCGATACGCACAGCATAAGCATTACGCAATGATTCTCCTTAAACATCAACTGCCAGATTTCTGTCTGAGACTCTTGCGAACTTATGTATGTAAAGGCGGGCATATCGGAATACGCCTGCCTGTATTTTCTATTTCACGCCCCAAAGTTACAAAAAAGTAGCGAGAAGGGCTGTATGCCAAGGCATAAATGTTACTTTATACCGTACTTATTCATCTTACGGTATAATGTCGTAGGATTGATGTTGAGCATTTTCGCCGCCTTGGTCTTGTTGCCGTTGCATGATTCCAAGGTGCGGATGATAAGCTGCTTTTCAGCATCGTCATCTTTGATTGGGCGCAAATCGGGAACGATTTTTGCGACATTATCATTTGATGTTTTGCGGATATTCAAGTCCGAGACTGCGATAACGGTTGTCTTTGAAATCAGCACTGCCCTGCGCACCCGGTTCTGAAGCTCGCGGATATTGCCGCTCCATGAGTGTGCCAGCATAAGCCGCTCGGCATCCGGGCTGAATCCGGAGGTTTCCTTGTGAAGCTCATCCGAAAACTTCTTGCGGAAGAATTCTGCCAGCGGGAGGATGTCTTCGGGACATTCCGCAAGGGATGGCTGGTGTATCTCGAACTCGCAGAGGCGGTGATACAGGTCCTCACGGAAACGCCCATCGGCGATGGATTTCTCCATATCCTCGTTGGTTGCCGCCACTATGCGCACATCGGCACGGCGTTCCGTGTTTCCACCGACAGGCATATAGACATTCTCCTGCAATACCCTCAATAATGATGACTGTGTGTGATAAGGCAACGTGCCGATTTCGTCAAGGAACAGTGTGCCGCCTTTCGCCGCGTCAAAATATCCTTTTCTGTCGGAATCCGCACCCGTGAAAGCTCCCTTGACATGACCGAAGAACATGGAGGCTGTAAGTTCCGGTGGGATGGCACCGCAGTTCACCGCGACAAACGGCTCGTCTTTTCTTGGGCTGTTGAAATGAATGGTACGGGCTATGGACTCCTTGCCGGTTCCGTTGGCACCGAGAATCAGTACCGATATGTCAGCGGGGGCCACAAGCTCCGCCAGATGCAACGCCTCACGCGCCTTCGCGCTGTCACGCTTGAAAAGCCGTTCAAGCGAATGCTGTATGGTCACGGCCGGATGTACCAGTTCCTTCACAACTTCGAACAGTCGCTCCCTATGTACCGGCTTGGGAAGATAGTCCTGCGCGCCCATCTTTATGGCTTTGACAGCATCGGGATATGAGGCGTATTCCGTCATGATTACGATCGGAATTCCGGGTTTCTCTTTCTTCAGCCATGCAAGTAATGACAGGCCATCCCCTTCGGGCAGGCGTACATCAGAGAGTATCAGGTCAAAATCCACTTTGCGTATATGCCTGCGTGCCACGACGGCATCTATTGCTGTCGTGACTTCATACCCCTCGCGTGCGAGCCAGTCCTTCTGCATCTGGGAGAGGGTCACGTTGTCCTCAACTATCAGTATTTTGCTCTTCATCCCTTATCGTCTTCAGTTCTTCGTTTATATTCTCAATCAGATTCTCCATTGCCGTAATCACACCGGCGGCGGTTTTCTTGATGTCCGCAGGTGTAGAATTCCTGTCCCACAGAGATTTCCTCAACGGTTGCAGGCAGCTTTCAATACCGAGCATTTCCCATACGGGCTTAATCCTGTGTAGTATGGCCGAAACGCCATTCCTGTCGTCATGCCCGATATTCTTTTTCAGGACAGCTATCTCTGTGGAAGTCGATTCCGAAAGTCCCTTCAATATCTTTACCGGCTCGGTCACGTTTTCAACGAGCGGTGAAAAGTCAATCCGTACATCATCCGGGACCATAGGTTTCTCCATTACCATTGATATCCGTTCAAGCAGTTCCTGCATCGAGAATGGCTTGAAGATGCATCCGGAGAATCCGCGTTTTAACAGAGGTTTGCTATCGTCATCGTCCCTGGCGGTCATTGCCACTATGGGGATTGTCCTTGAATTGCCGATATTTGACTTGCGCAACAGTTCGATCAATGCGAACCCGTTGGTGCCTGGCATATTTATGTCCGTAAGTATTAAGTCGAAATCTCGTTTACGCATCGCCTTTACCACATCCGAGGCTGTGGCACATACGGCACAAGAGACCGCGTTGCGCTCAAGCATCTCGCTTACGATATCACGCTGTAGCGGGTCGTCATCGATTACTATCACGTTATGCGGCAGGCGCGATACTCCGGCTGGCTTTGCTTCCTGGATATCGGCCGTCTCTATATTTCCGGTAAGTTCAAGCGGTATGGCAATATGGAAAGTTGTACCTTTGCCGACATTGCTGATCACGTCAATAGTTCCGCCAAGCATGGTTATCAGACCTTTCGTAATGGAAAGTCCGAGTCCGAACCCCTCAATATGCTCCACGTTGTCGGCACGTTCGAACGGCCTGAATATGCGGTCAACGGTTTCCTCCGACATTCCGATACCAGTGTCGCTTATATCCATAACCAGCCGGTCGCCGTCGTATGAAGCCGCGATTCCAACGGAACCGGATTGAGTGAACTTGACGGCATTAGACAGCAGGTTGTCTGCAATCTGTTCTATCCGGTCCTCATCTCCTGTTACCGTCACATCAATATTCCTGTAATCGTGCTTGAACAGCAACCCCTTGTCATTGATTATCTGCGCCGCACCTATTGCTATTCTGTCAAACAATACGTTCAGTCTGAACGGGACATTGTTCGGGGTCTCCTTAGCTTCGTTGAGCCTATAGACATCCAGCAGATTGTTAAGAAGGTGGACTACGTGGCGGCAAAGGTACCGCGCGTTGTTCAGGTAGCCGTCGCGTTTCCTTTTGTCGCGGGTGTCGATGGCGAGTTCTGCACTGCCGCTTATCACGTTGAGCGGACCGCGTATATCATGGGATATGGTGAGGATGATTTTCTTGCGCATTTCAAGCAGCGACCGGTTCTGCCGTATGCTTTCCTCAAGTTTTTTCTTGTTCCGGTCTCTTCGCTGCATATCGCGGTGTATTATGACAAAAGAAACGAACAGCATCAGTAAGGTAATGGCTGTTAGTACACCTATATCACGATATGATTCTTCACGGGTAGCTGCAATCTCAAATTCCTGCTGTCGGAGATCAGCCTGGGCCTTACCGTCAAGATAACTAATCAGATTCTGCAAGCGGATATTAAGATTTCTGTTTTGTTGTGACAGACTATCAGCCTGTGCTTTAAGTTTTTCGTTCTGCGCCCTGCGCTCAGCCATAAGACTGCGGTTGAAACTAAGTATAGTTGTCGTGGTAGATGGCTCAGGTTCTTCTTTTTTGCCGAAGATGCCGAGGAATCCCTTACGCTTCGGCTTCTTTGGCTCTTCTTTGGCAATCTGGCGAGCTATCACGGGCAGTTTGTTGGCCATCTCGTCACCGAGAGACTTTTGGCGCCGGTATATTTCTGCAAGCTGGAGCAATTTCTTCTCCTTGTCCTCAAGAAGAATACGGAGACTGTCTATGTCGGCTGCTTCCGAAATGAAAATCCGGCTGAACTCACACAGTGTGCTGTCTATATGCATACGTTCTTGACGATAATCCCCCCGTTCTGTTTCAGTCCATTCAAATGCTGTCTCGCCCATCATTGTCAACGATGTTAGGCGCATGTTCAATCGGTTAATCTCACAGCGGACATTATTGGTATTACGAGACTCTGTTTCCATAGAAACCAATGTCTGCTCCTCATTGTAATAGGCATAGCCTATGGTGGCAATCAGGATAAGTATCAGCATATAGCCTAAAACGATCGGGATTCGGGATGTATCCATATGAATAATTCATTTTAACAGCACATACCATTCGGTCATTTCTGTGAGAAACTCCTGCAGATGCTGTTTGATGTATGTGCCTATCATCGTGTAGAGTTGCCGGTCATTCCTCATCAAGGCATAGTACTCATCATCGAAGGCATCAAAGAGCTTCTCTTTATACCCGTGGGCGAATCCTTCCTTCGTTCCGTCCCATACCGATTGCAGTTCATCCCGGTTGGCGGCATATTGGTTGTTGGCTCGTTTCACGACATCAGCGATCCGGTCTGCTCCAAGCTTGACAAAGGTGTCCTCGGCTTTTTGCGCACGTTCGCCACCGGAATTGTAGTAGTATTGGTTGAAACCGCCATTGATGACCTCCGCGTGCAGTTCCACCGCACACATTATGCTGTCGAACACTTCGCACTCCATGTCACTTGCCAGTTCTCCGTCTATATATTTCCGGCAGAGTTTATCGGCAGGAAGACGCTCAATCAACTCTTCCGTTATCTGTTCGGAGCATCTTATCCCGAACAGTTTCTTTATCCATTGCATCATTGATTTCGGTTTTTATTATTACTTGAACATATTTTTTTCATTACCGTGTAAGACATATTCCGGCCTTTTATCAAGCAGTATGAACTGCGGCAACTGTTGCGCCCGCTTCCACATTGCCGGATTGTACGACCATAACACGGGAAGTTCCACTGGAGAATGCTGGAAGAAGTAACGCTTTGTTTCAAGACTTGGTAATATGGATATTATTGCTCCGTTGCCTTCCATACTCGGATGATAGCAGAAACGGAAACTCATATAGACATATCCGGGGCTTCCTTTCCGGGCGTCAATTTCAAGAGACTCCACAATCGTGTCCTCTTGTGTTTCCTCACTGTCGCTACGCTCGTCTGTTTCGGGAAGACCGCTGTCGTTGTCAAGATTTAGTTCCGGGAAATTCAATATCCCATCCACGGTTGAAAGCATGACACAGGCATTATACCGCTCATGCTTCCTTATGGATTGATCCGGTACTGTGACGCGGAGCAGCACCCAGCAGGAATCCTCCTCAATCAAAGCTTTCTCTATAGCAAATCTGACCTGCGGACGTTCCAACGGACGCAATTTTCCGTGAATGATTCGATAAGCCCTGTTACAGCCTGAATTGTTCACTTCACTCAGACAGATCCGTGAATCCTGAGCAGCACCGGTTTTGCGGATTGTGGCACATCGGGTCAAGCCGAAATGGCGGTGCATGGATTTTGAGAAAAGTGTTAAATTTGCGGTATGAAAACCGCAGATGCAATATGGATGTGCCTGCCCGAGGGCATGGACGAACTATTTGA
>NZ_CAJTCF010000078.1:0-18758 GCF_910574735.1 Duncaniella muricolitica
CCGATTTTCGCTGTTTTTTTAGTGTATGCCCGGTTTTCAACTTCCTGAGAATCGAATATACGAACTAATCTCGAAAAATTCCAGATTATTCTAAAATATTCAATTCTCAGAGGCTTTAATCAGAGGAGTTCTGCAACACCCTCAATTCCAGATTTCCCTTTATATAGTGAATCCTGTACTTCTTCTTTATTTTTTCCGATACAGGACCAAATTCCCATACCTGTGATTACTACTCTTCTACTCATTGCAAAATCAGATAATGAGGTTAACTGTACAATCCTCCATTGATATTGATGACTTCGCCAGTTATGTAACCAGCCTCGTCAGAACAAAGAAAACCAACCAATGCTGCTACTTCCTCCGGACGGCCGAAACGATTCATTGGAACCAATTTTTTCAGTTCTTCTTGCGGAAGATCCTTAGTCATGTCGGATTCAATAAATCCTGGTGCGATGGCATTCACTGTCACATTTCTACTTGCCGTTTCCTGCGCCAGAGCTTTGGTTGCACCGATTAAAGCACCTTTTGCGGCACTATAGTTTGTCTGCCCGGGCATTCCTTTCAAACCGGATAACGACGCCATATTAATAATTCTGCCACCATGTCGGCGCATCATCATTTTGGGAAGCAGCTTACGGGTAACATAGTAGAAACCATTAAGCGTCACATCAATAACATCATGCCAATCTTTCTCAGGCATCATGAACATCAGATTATCCTTTCGTATTCCAGCATTATTTACAAGGTACGCAATGTAGTCATCTGGATGCTCATCTTCCCAACGTTCTATTGCACTACTAACATCTTTTTCAGAGGCCACATCAAACTGAAGAAGATATGCAGTTCCTCCAATGGATTGCACACACTTTAATACATCAAGGGCGGCAGTCTCATTTGAATGATAATTTATTAGAACCGGAACTCCCATTTGTGCAAACTTCAAGCAAACAGCTTTGCCGATTCCTCTGGATCCACCTGTTACTAATGCGTACTTCATAAGTCATCTGTTTTTAATAATTCCTCGGACGATTCTCTAAGTAATTCCAAAACTGGCGTTTGCAACAAAATAGATATGTCATAAAGAACAGGGATACTGGGTTGAGAAGCATTAGAACAATAAGAGTTAACCTGCCGAAAAGTTATATTCAACTTTTTGGCTAGCCATGTCTGCGTACGACCTTGTTCTTCAAGTACTTCTTTAATACGATTGTAGTTTCCTGATTTCATCATTCATGATTTTCGGTGCAAAATTAAGAAAAATTTCTTCATATTCCAAATTCTGGAACAAGAAACTGCCTGAAAATATGTGTATTTAGGCCGTAAAGTAAAAATATAGCACTACCTACCCAATGAAATAGACCTGCATATACAAAAAAAGGATAAGCCCTTGACCTATCCTTAAGAATATACATACCAAATTGCTTATGGTTGCAAAGCAATAGCATTCTGGATTTCTATACCATGGTGAAGTTTTGATTTACTGAAAATCCAGCTTAAAAAATCCGGGGATGCAAATGCCTTATCCCAACATTCATGTCCCACATCGGGAAGTTCAATGAGCTGAGCATCGATGTCATGCTTTTTTAAAACATTATATGCTGCTTCAGATGCTTCAATTGGTATGACATCGTCATTTGTTCCATGATATATACGGAACGATGTATCTGTTATGGACGAAAGTTTGTCCGGATTTACAGCACCACAAATGGCAACTGCGGCGGCGAATATATCAGGGTGTCTCCAAGCTGCGTCATATACAGCAAGTCCACCCATAGAAAGGCCAACTATATAAATTCTATTCTTATCGATATGCAGAGTATTGGCACAATTCTCCACCAGCTCAATTACCCCCTTCATAATGGGAGTCTCGTCTTGATTTTTCATGATGTCCTTCTGAGATTTTGGGCTCTTATTCAACGACCAAAAATAGTCATCTGGACATTGAGGGAAAATCACATATGCAGGGTATGACTGTCGAGAACTTGAATTTGAGAAAAGGTCTCCACCATGTTCTAGTTGTTTCTTATTATCATTACCACGCTCACCGATTCCGTGCATAAAGACAATCAGAGGATAACTACTTTCTTCTGATTCTACAATATTGGTAGAATCCGGAGAGATTATTCTATAATTTATGGTGAGACCATCGGAGGAACTATATGAACCATATTCATACAGTTCCTGAACACTTTCTTTGTCATGCCCAAATGCACAGACAAAAGACATCATCAAAAATAATATAGTGTAGAATCTATTCATAGAGTATTTGTAAATTGGTAATTCTTCTTTCCCAACAATTAGCATCATTGGTTGGTTTAATGGATACGTAATACAGCAAACAATCCTGACAGACCTTTATTACTGAAAGTTTGTCAGGATTGTTATATATGGAATTTATTTAAGGGATGAACAGGGCTCCGAGTTCCGTTAGTCTGCGAGTGTATAATCCTTTGTGCCATTTGCCTCGGTAGTGGCAGTAGGAGGTGTAGGCTTTGAAGATGTTGCGGTTGCCGGATTTGAGCATTTTATAGACGCTAGACTTATTTACAGCACCGGGGCCGATGTTGTAGGCTAATGCTCCAAGCAGAATACTATCCTTTCCCATGTCGCGGTATAGAGCGCAGAATTTCCGTAGGTCTTTGCGGAGAAGTGCATCGGCTTCGCGCTCACTCATCTTGTAGCCACGAAAATATTTCTCTCCGGGAAGTTTTCTATGACCGTAACCCAAGTATGGCCAGTGGCGGCGTGAGTCATGTAAAGTTTCAAACTTCTTTATTATGAGAACTGCACGCTCAAAGATCGTCAGTTCCATTATGCTTCGTTTTGTTTTCTGCTCCCTTGCGGGGGCAGTTCGCTGTGAGGCGGCGTTGCCGGGCATTGTTCCTACAAGGGAGAACAATGCCACAAAGAGTATAAGGAGTTTCTTCATTGGCTAATAGGTGTTAGTGTACCGGGATTGATTGGTGTCACGACAGTACTTTCCGATCCGCCTTTGTCATCGCTGTCGTTGTTGTTGAACTCAAAGGTCTGTTCCCAACGAGTCCCATAGTTGTCCTCAATCGTTATCAGAAGTTCGTGACTTTCTGAGGAGTAAGCGGTGTAGTTGAGCCGGAATTGCTTGGATTCGAGGAGGACGCGGTCATTGTTGACGAGTGTCGGGCCATCAACGAGTTTCAGCAAGCCTTTACCCTCATACTGGAAATAGCGGATTGTGTAGAGTGTGTTGGTGTAGTTACCTTCGGGGACGATGGTCATACGCAGTTCTACGGTTTCGCCATTGGCTATTTTGTCTGCGTATGGCATAACTTCCACCGTGAAGGGATATGATTGTTGCACATCGAGGTCATCGTCGCAGGAGGTGAGGGATAACACGAAGGCAAAGACGATTGCCCAGCAACCGCAAAGCGCTTTCGTAGTGGAACGGAGAAAGAACCCGAAGAAACGGGTTGGAGTGACACGGGCTGAGCCGATTCTATTGAGGATTGTTTTCATTTTTCAGAGTTTGAGTTTTGATTTTGCTGTCTGTTTAGGATAGAGCGACATGAGATAGTCGTTCAGATCCTTGTGATTGGGGTAAAGTGCGGACTTGTCCATTACCTTATCGCCTAACTCCTGCTGGAGCTTGACGAGTGCGGCTCGTCCGGCATTGTCGTTGTCGAGATAGCAACTGACCAGACTGTATTCTCTCAGTGGCGCAATGGCTTTATTCAGATTGGAGACAGAGTTAAGCACTATTGTGTCAGTGCCGTCATTATATCCGAGTCGTTCCGCTGAGAGAAAGTCAATGAAGCCTTCAAAGACATTACACCGGGCGTTGCCATTGGCTATATGAGTTATATGCTTGGGTGGATAAGAGCCTTTGAAAAAGGAATTACGCAGTTCATAGCCATGCGCGTTATTTTCAAAGCCGATGGCGTAATACCTCTTGCCATGTAATTCATAATCACACTGCACACAATAGCGTTGGGCTATGTCGCGTGGTATGCCACGGTCATCAAGGTATTTAAGCAGAGCCGGAGCCTCCAGTCTGGAGATAGCAACATTCTCAAATGTCGGTTCTTCCTTGAACGGCATTGGCTTGTAGGGTTTCTCTACTGGCAACTGCATCTTTTGGGCGATGAACTCCGCCCGTCTGATGAAGTCTGTTTCGCCTGTCAACTCTCCGGCAAGGTTGAAGATGTCGCCACCTGCACCGCTCCCAAAATCGAACCATAAATTTTTGCGCGGGTTGACATGGAACGAGGGCTTACGCTCATTGCGGTATGGAGAGTAGAACCACAATCCTTTGCTGTCGCGTCCTGTCGGCCGATAGCCGAGGTGGTTGAGGAAATCCACCAACGGGATTTGTCGGATAGCGTCGATGTTCATAGGCGCATACCTCGTTTCTTTTTCGGGATTTCCGTCTTCTCAAGTTCAGTCCTATTTAATGCCAGATTTTTATTCATAGCTGACATCTCAGCAACAATATATCGTTTGATTTCCGATATATTGGATGAACCTATCATGTGCCATACAAGAGTAAATATGTTCCCTTGTTTCTTAGACTTGGTGTCATGCCAACAATTAGTGATGGTATTAACAGCGATAGTCCGATTCTCGTCATTTGAATACGGAGCTTTGTAGTAGAGAATGTTTCCATCCGCCATCAGAGGTTTGGGTTGACCCAACGCTTTCATAAAAGTAGTCAGATGGATTTTGTCATAATCTACATCAAAAGTTTCCGGCTCCATCAGTCTGCGACTCATTGCACGCAGTTCCTGTATTTTCTCATATTCATTAGCTTTACGGACTATATAGCCATCAATATCATCTCTATCAGCACCTTTTGCAATAAGTCGTGCCAAATCCCTTATATCCCCCGATTTGCCAGTCACTTGGTCATACCATTTTCTTGCCAAATCATCAACAATAAATTTAGGTTCCGAATCATTTCTATATGGAGTATAATAGAGTTCGACGTCATCACTGACAAGGTCAACACGTCTCATGCCTATAGCCTCCAATAGCTTGTATATGCTGATTTTGTGTATATCATCTTTTGTGTATCTCATAGGCTCATTCGATTATAAATTTTACGCCAACACCATACTGAGTATGGAAATGGCCCGTTGAGTTGCCGAACACAAACCGTTCTTTCACATTGGCAGTCAAGGCTATTTTATCAGATAGATAAAAGTCTGCCTGAACAGTCAGTGCGCCGCCATAGATAAAGGCGTCGCCGTTGTGGAGCGTGGATCCGTCGGACAGCACCGACTTACCCCAGTTTACCGTTTCATATCCGCCGAGGGCAGACACGCCACAATAGAGGTGAAAAGCCTGCGAGTAGTCGCTCAACAGGTGGAGATTGTAGCCTACCTCGCCCGTGAACTCCGCAACAGGGATACGACCTTTTTCGCCGTATGGCTTGTAAGTCTGGAGATACTCGCCGCCAAAAGTCCATGTGTTGGCGTTACCCTTGAAAACGGAGTAATAGACACCGAAAGAATAGCCGCAGTTGCGGGAGTTGCCGGTATAAAAACCGTCTGCCATATTTGCCTTTACCTCGACCGCTGACATTCCGGGGAGGCATCGCTGGGCCATTGCCTGCCCTGTGAAAAGAGCAAGCATGGCAGCGAAAAGAATTATCGCTTTTCTCATTGGTTACTGGATTGAAAGTTCGTCGATTACGTTGGCTCTCACAATATCCTCGTTCTCCACTACGAAAGACTGATGGCGGCCGCCTTCCTTTTCGGCGACCTCGATAACGAGCTGTTTATCGTCGGGGATAGTGAATTTCTCCAAGGCGAACACGGTTCTTTCAGAAGATTTGCCGTGAACAACAGTCACATAGTTCTGGGCGCGGAGCGGTTCAAGCACCTGTTCCTGCATGGCGGTTCTCTTGATAACTTTCTTGTCCACAATCTTGAACGACACAAAATCAATGTCGAAAGCGATATTTGAGGTATTCTTCAGTTCGGTGTGGAAATAGAGAAGTCCATTGTTGGTGTAGATGCTTTTCAGTAGGAACTGGACACCGAAACGCTTGCTGCCTATGTGTTTGATTTCGCGCTTGTTCTGTTTGTAGATTGATTTCATAATCAGTTTGACAAGCATCGGCGACTCCTGACCGAGTTTTTCCAGATAGATCTCCTGCGCGTTGTTGGGGCGGTTCACAGCCTCACCGTCATGGAGAAAATCAGTCATCTCGATACTGAGCAACAGCGGCTCTTTGGCAAATTTTACATTAAACGTGTAATAGCTGCCATCTTCGGTGATAACCGAAAGATTGGTTTCCTGCTTGAACGACTTGAAAGCCGATTTTACACGCAACACATTCTTTGCACCGTCAGCGAGTCCGGCAACGAGGTTCTCATTGCCCAAGTCCACATAAGTGATTTCTGCCGGGAAGATGATGTGCGTCGTTTTCTCATACGCAACTTCCAGTGCGTGAGGCGGTATCATGCGGTCAAAGCCGACTTTTCGGGTAAGACCGTCAAATTTGTCGCCGTCGGTGTAGTTTGCGCCGTACACGTTCATATCGTGTTCGGCGACCGTTTCAGTGTCAGACGACACGTTGTTATCGGTATTTTTAACTGTTTTGGCGTTGACAGCGGTGGCTGCTCCGAAGAGTGCCACTGCCACAACAAAGAGTTTTGTGATTGTTTTCATTCGTTGTTGGTGTGTTTTGTTGATTATTGCTCAACCTGCTTGAGCATCACTTTATATCCGGATTTCAGATGCACTTTCACCTGACGGACTTTCTTGGTAAGATATTGACCTACGCCGTTGAGTAAGCCTCGACCCACATCGGAGACAATTTGCGCTCCGGCATTGGTGGATATGTTGATTGAGCTGCCGACGGTACTACCCATATTGGCTCCGATTTCTTTCAGTGCGTCAGACTCCATAGAATTGGGAATGTTGATACCCTCTTGACCGTCTGAGTCATATACAGCGAGGTCAACTTCCATTATACAGCCTAATGCCTCAATGCTCTCAATCGTGATTTCAAGGCGTTCACCTTGCAATCGTGCCGAGCCGACAACGGTTGTATTCTTTGGCAACAGAGAGTTCCCAATCCACATCGGTTCAAGAGTACGAAGTTTCACGCTCTGACCGTCAATTACCGACTGGTCAGAGGCTATACAAGCTGAAATGGTATTTTTGAAATTTTGACGCTTGCCGCCGACAACAGTAGAGAATGATCGTTCAGATGTTGCCGCATTGAGAGAGGAAACCACATTGCGGTTGACCTGATTCACGGGCATAACTTTACGCTCCTTCACCGGCTCATCGACAATGATCGCCTGTTGGCTACCATTTCCAGTGCCGAGATACTGCGCCGCCAACTGATAAGACTTCTCCATCAGCTCCACTTCATTGGGCTGCTGAGTCTGCTGCTGGGCGTAGGCATTCTGCATTTCCAGTTCATCAATCCTCGCTTGAAGTTCTGCGACCTGTGCCGCAGACTGGTCTTCGGGAATATAAAAATCTTCAAGTGACGCTTGGACTGACTGGTATGCCTGTGCCGATGACTCTATTGCAGTCGGCTCTTCTGAAATATTTGTCGGCATCGTATCCGCCATTTCAGTGAATGTCTGGACTACGCTATCCTGTCGGTGCTTTTCATCTTCAAGTGCCTTAGCCTCCATTGCTTTGAGTTTGTTCCCTTCAATTTCGGCATTGTCACCATCCGGCAGCTCCATATTGGCGTTGCTTGTGTCGGTCATGTCTGACGAGAATCCACTGCCGAAAATTAACCAAAGGGCAACTATGAATGTCAGGAACATCGCGGGAAATACAATGGCATACTTTTTAAGTTTGGCTCTCTCAGCCTCATTTTTCGGCTGAAACCAGCCATTGACTTTCGTTTTCAGTTCTTCAAATGTCATCAAATGTTGGTAGTGACTGTTTTTCAGTTGAAGCTGGTAACTCCACTGCCTTTATATGCTTTATCTCATCAATGTGCTGACGGGCTTGCCCCAGTCCTATGTGGTAACAGGCATTGCCGAACAATAGAAATGCGATGAGGACAAACAATCCGAAGAATATACCCACGATTGTCAACCGTCGTTTCTGCGGTATATTATCACATTTGCATATAAGGAAATTTCTCAATTTCCCTTTGGGAGTGTGCCACACCTTATTATATATGGTGTCGCGTACTTTTGATAAAACTCTCACTTATCGTTTGATTGTGGAAATATCTTTATTTTCAAGGATATTGAAACCCTCGATTATAAAGCCGTTAGGATTGTCATCTGATCTTGACGAATTGGTCAGCTTGCAGGTTGTTATAAGACTGCGCTCAGTCACGTTGCTCTGACGAATGATTTTCTGCTTCGCATAAGTAACCGCCGTGTATGGATAGTTGGTGAAGTTGCATACAACGCTGTCCACCTGACATATCTGGTTGATGTTGCCTGAGATGATTCGGTTATAGTAACCTTTTTCAGAGAAGTCAGAGTAGTAATTGTATGCGCTATTATCTGAGAGAATCAATGCGCGGTTGATATTGTGTTCGATGGCCGATTTGTCCGGCGAGAGAGTGAAAAACAATTCATGGAAACGTCTTACATGCTCCCGTGCCTCTGCCGGACGGTTCTGGCTCATGTCCTGCGACAAGGCAAGCATCAAAGACTTGCCATTGTCAAGGACATAAATCTTCTCACGCTGCTTCTCAGCAAACTTGAAAACCATAACCAGAGCCACCGAGACAACCACCGCACACATAGCCACAAATACAATTCCGAAAAGCCTTATCTGACGGAAAGATGACTCTATGTTTTTAAGTGATTTGAACTCCATTTAATCGGTGTTTGAATGTCATTTTAATAGTTTTCCGGCTCTGCCGGCCACGTTGCCTGCAACTGCACCGCCGACACTTCCGGCCATGGACCCTGCTTGCATCGCTGTATTGTTGACAGCTCGATTGTAGTTTCCGGCACCTCCGGCTTGGATAATCCACCCCGCCACAGTGGGTATTGTGAAGTAGCCTATAATACCGATAATCATAAAGATAACATACGCGGTATTTGTCCCGTCGAGGTCTGCATTGGGGTTATTAGTCAGTTCTGAAATGTCGTTTTGAAGCATCAAAACTTGGATTTTGGCAAGAATTGTACTGAACAAATCCGCGACCGGAAGCCATAGATAAGTCTGAATATATCGCTGGATCCACATGGTCAGTGTTGACTGGAAGCCGTCCCATACCGAGAGGGCAAACGCTATCGGGCCGAGGATTGCCAACACAATCAGGAAGAATGTCCTTATTGTGTCTATCGTAAGGGAGGCTGCCTGAAACAGCATTTCAAGTAATTCCCTGAAAAAGTTCTGAATGGCTTTCTTGACCTTATACATTCCTCGCTCGATATACATTCCTGCGGCTGTCCCTATTTCAGTCACGCCCAACTCATCAATCTGACGGTCAAACTCAGCATCATCAACGAGGTAGGCGGTTGACGGGTCATTCATCATCTGCTCATATTCCAACCGGTCTTTTTCTTCACGGTACTTTTGCATATCGAGGGTTTGCCCCTCCAGCATCGAGGCTGTTCCTTGAACGATTGGCGACATCACCGCATTGATTGTCCCAAGTACAACCGACGGAAAAAACATTATGCAGAAGCCGATAACAAAGGGCCGAAGAAGCGGGAACACATCAATAGGTTCTGCTCTCGCCAGTGATTGCCAAATACGGTAGGCGACATAGAACAATGCACCTAATCCGGCGATTGCCTGTGCCACGCCCGCCATATCCGAACATAGTGGCATCATCTCATCATAGAGCGAGCGGAGGATTGTGTGAAGGTTGCTGAAATCTATCGCACACAGCATGGTTACCAGTATTTTTCACTGCCGTCGCCGTAGAGGTTTACAACCCTTTGTGTGTCGGCTTTCTTTTTCGCCCTCAGATAAGAGACGCTGATGTTCTTATTGGTGTAATAGGCGGTCAGATTCTTCAACCGCTTCATCTCCTTGTAACAGTTATCCACCACATCCATACGGTCTTTGTCGGTCATTGAGAGAGTGGTAATGTTGACCACCTGTTTCAAATCCCCAAGGACACCATTGGCTTCTTCCAAGATTCGGGTATAACCGGAGGCTATTGCAGACAGTTCCGAGGAAGTGAAGTTTGGATCCGTGAGCATCTTCTGGAAGTTATTGACGTAGTAGCCGGATATATTGCCGAGCATGAGGATTGTCTGCTGCACCTTTCTGGCATCGCGGACGAGATTGTTGACTGACTGGAGAGCGTCGTAATATTTCTTTGCCTGCTGATAAATTTTCACGGTTTCTTGAAAATTTTTCACCATGTGGGTCGCCGTCTGCGACTCTTGAACGAGTGATTTGGAGTTGTTTACGATGCTTTGGGCGATGTTGGAAGGGTCAATGACCGTCCATTGGGCGTTTGCCTTGTTTGCACTGAAAAGGATGCAGATAGCAAACAGTGAAATAATAATCTTGATATTTTTCATTCGTTTCTGTCTGATAAAATGACTTTTATTCTTTCACGGGTATCATCATCAAGAGAAAGTTTCTCAACACTCGTAAAAGCCCCATTGTCAAAGATTCCGTTGTGTGTTTCCCGTTTCAGCCAGACGCCAAGTCGAGGTATGAAGATAGCATTGTTATCCTCATCAAAATGGAATGTGAAGCCGAAGCAGCCATTGGCGTAAAAGCGGTTGTTTTCCGATTCCTCGCTCAATAAATACTTCCCGACAAGATAATGGTCTTCAATACCGTCCAGACTCATAATGTATGTGCCACCGTCTCTATAAATGGTCGCAAGGATTGTGTGCGAATCATCCTCCCATAATCCCTGCAACTCGGATATTTTGTCGATGATTGCCATCGGAACATCGCATGGGGAGAATTGTTCCTTAATATTCTCCTCAACCATCTTTTCAACCATTGGCTGAACGAGTTTCAAAATATCCTCTGTCTGGCTACGATTCGCACTCTTTATTGCCGACTTGATTGTATTTTCAAGGCGTTCAAAGCCGGAGTCAATCCAATTTTTAATGCAATCGGCACAGAGTGACATATTGCTTATGGTTTTCTTAAAGAGGAGTTTCAGACCTTTGCAAACAAGCACAAGGCCGTAAATTGCCAATGCTACGCCACCTATAAAAAGAATTGAAGTGGCGAGTATGGGAAAAAGTGGTTCAAATAATTCTAAAAGTTCTGTAAACATTCGTTATTCGTTAGCTAATCGTTTTATGGCGGCTTCGGTATCGCCGCCGAGTTTCTGTGCCATTTCCCAAACCTTTATTTTCTCCGTTTCCTCAGTGGTATAGCAGAGATATTCCTCTTTGCTCACCTCAGTGGCATAGACGGCTGACTGCGTTCCTCCAAGTCCAATCCACACCTCTTTATAAAGGCGGTTGGGATTGTTCGCCATGTTGATACTCAGTATTTGGGCTTTCTCCTTATCCGTCAGACCTAACAGCTCCTGTATCTGGTCGAAGCGGTTCATGTACTTGCGTTGGTCGAGAAGTATCTTGCAGTCGGAGTTGTTGATGATGGTTTCTTTCACAATAGGTGACGATATAATGTCATCGACTTCTTGCGTAACAACCACAGCCTCACCAAAATATTTGCGGACAGTCTTGTAGAGGTACTTCATGTACTCAGCCATATTTGCCGAGGATAGAGCCTTCCAAGCCTCCTCGCAGATTAGGACTTTGCGGATGCCTTTCAACCGGCGCATCTTGTTGATGAAAGCCTCCATGATGATGATTGTAACAACCGGGAAAAGTTCGCGATTTTCTTTAATACTGTCAATCTCGAATACCACAAATCGCTTGTTGAGCAGGTCGATATTGGCTTTTGAGTTGAGCAGGAAGTCGAAGCGGCCACCGTGGTAGTATTGGCGCAGAGTGGTCAGGAAATTGTCAATGTCAAAGTCCTGTTTGTAGATGGGTATCGGGCGATTAGCCATTTCCGCACGGTAGTCATCACGCATGAACTCATAGAATGAGTTGAAACATGGGACAATGTCGCGGTCTTTTGCCATCTTATCGAGGAACATTGACAATGCCGAGCCAAGCTCGCCGGATTCAGTCTTTGTCACTCTGTCATCCTCCGATTTCCAAAGCGTCAGCAGCAGTGTTTTGATTGAGTCTTTCTTCTCCACATCAAACACTCCGTCGTCGGTGTAGAACGGGTTGAAAGATATGGGGTTATCCTCCGTATATGTGAAATATACGCCATCTTCACCGTGAGTCCTGTTTCGTATCAGGTTGCTCAGACCTTCGTAGGAATTACCCGTATCAATCAGAAGTATATGCGCGCCCTGTTCATAATATTGCCTGACAAAGTGGTTGGTAAAGAACGACTTCCCACTACCTGACGGGCCGAGGATGAATTTGTTGCGGTTGGTGGTTATGCCTCGCTTCATCGGTTCATCGGAAATATCCAAGTGGATAGGTTTGCCCGTGAGTCTGTCAACCATCTTTATTCCGAATGGGGATAACGATGAGCGGTAGTTGGTTTCGGCAGTGAAGAAGCAAACCGCAGGTTCAATGAACGTGTAAAAAGATTCCTCCGCAGGGAAGTCGGCCTCATTGCCGGGCATCGCTGCCCAGAACAGTGTCGGGCAGTCGATGGTGTTGTGCCGTGGCATACAACCCATTGTCGCCAGCTGACCGCCAACATCATTCTTGACCCGCCTCAATTCCTCGGCATCATCGCTCCAAGCCATTATATTGCAATGGCAGCGCACGGAAATCAGTCCGTAACTGTGGGCTTCATTGAGATATTGGTCAATCCACTCCTTGTTGATGGCGTTGCTTCGGCTGTACTTCGACAGGGAGTTCATATTGCGTGCCGTCTTTTCAAACCGCGTCAGATTCTCGTCAGGATTATCAATCAGTAGATACTGGTTGTAGATATGGTTGCAAGGCAACAGCAACCCTACGGGAGAAGCGAAAGAAAGCCGGCAGTCGCTTCGGTCAGTTGATAACCGCTCATATCGGTTGTCTGTGCTGACCTTTGCGGGCAAATCCTCAGTGTCTGAAAGAGTATGGAGGCAGAGCATCTTGTCGCCGATTCTCATCTCCTTTGCCGACAGGTCAATGTCCTCCAAGCAAGTGACGTCGTCCATTGACAGCGACATATATTTCTCAATCAGTCCGGAGGTTGATTCAGTGCCGATAAGGTCTTCATCACTCAGTCTATGGAGTTTGATATAGCCGGTGTCATTCATAATTCGCTCGAATTGCTCAACGCTTTCCATAAATTTCACAACCATTTCGTGATTCAAATCCTTTGGCATTATACGTCCACGACAGAGGGTTGAGAAGTTTGACTGCTGGCGCATACGCTCCTTTGTAGTCTTCGTCAGGAAGAGGTAGCATTTGTGGGCGAGATATGGACGCTCATTGAAGTGGCGTTCAAATGAACGGTCAAGAAATGACAAATCCTCTTTTTGAAGTTCCGGCTTATACTTTTCACTGACAAACCAGTCCTGCTTATGTACGACAGTGTAATGGGGCAACACCTTGATTGCCTTGCACCAAGCGGAGTGCATCGCTTCATATTCAGCGGAGGTGACAGTGAATAGTTCCGGTAGGCTCACCTCAAAGGCCACGGTGACATCCGCGTCCTTTGAGATGATGCAGCCATGCTCGACCGCCAGCAGCGGCAGCTTTGACTCCAGTGTTGTAGCTTTCAGTATATTCCTCATTTATTCTTATGTTTTATCAATCGTGTTATGCGCAGACGGTTGATGATATATCGTGGTCGATACTTGACCGAGGTCAGTTTCATCAGACCGTACTGGCCGTATTTGGCATTGATATGGAATGTGAGCCAGACAAGAAAGGACGCACCTGTCGCACCGAAGCCTATGCAGACCCATTGGGAGATTCCGGCGATATACATGATGACGAATACCACGAAAATGGCAAGCAATCCTCCTGCGAAGATGAACAGGTATTGCGCTTTCAAGCCTTTGTACTCAACCGACCGACCAATGCCCTTGTTGATTGAATACTCGGACATCAGAGGAAAAATGATCGGAGGATTGTGGCTGCTACAATCAGGAAGATACAGGCACCGAACCATGAGGCGGCAGTCTTGCTCGTGTCGGGGTCGCCACTCGACCATTTGGAGTAAACCTTGATGCCGCCGATGAGTCCGACCACGGCACCGATTGCGTACACCAATTTCGTCCCTGGGTCAAAATAGGAGGTGACCATTGAAGTGGCTTCATTGATGCCACTCAGACCGTTACCGGCGGCGAACATCTGGATTGCAGCCGTCAGAAGAAGCATTGCGGCAATGGGACGGCGGCGATGGGGTGCGTTCATAAACGCTACGGTTCTTTCATAGAATTTCTTGAAAAAATTAGACATGAATTATATTATAGATAGGTTTGCCTTGCGGCCAAGTGTCAATGATAGACATTGAAATCAATTTCATCAATTTCCGAGGTGTCGATGTCAGCGTGGAAAAGGACTCTTTTAGGTTTGTCCGGCTGCGATTCAGGGGATTGAGCGGAGTCATTCTGGTCATGTTCTGGAATAGTATCCTCCGTTTCCTCTTTCGTTTGCTTGGGCAGATGTAATTCGATAAGGAGAATCTTTTTCTGAATTGCCGGGTCAAGTGAAAGTTTTTCCTTTATGACTGTACCGTCAAGTTTACGGAGAGTTTCCTGTGCTACCTCCATATCCTCCGGGTTGTTAGACGTCTCTTTCAACACATTCATTGTCGTGGTCATATCGTTGAAGTCCAAGCCGTCGGCGCATGGTTCAGTAGGTTCGGGAGCCTCACCGGTCAATTCCGCTACTGTTGTGTTGGAGAATACTTCATCAAGTTTGTCATTGGGTACAACTATTGAAGATTTCTTGTCCTCTAATTCCGGGAATCCGGCATCTGCAAAGTTGCCATATTCCTCTATGATAAGAGGAACGACCTCTTTCACAATCTCTTTGACAATCTGCTTATATGTGTCGGGGTCATATTTGCTTTCTCCGACAACGGAGGCTATTTTCTCCTCAATGGGATTTTCGACCGAAGCATCAGATACACCTTCATTATTATTTTTAGGCGGGTCTGGTGTATTATCAGACGCAGCGTCTGTTGAGGGACTGTCTGCTTTCTCTTTATCCTTTGATAGGAGCATTTTGGCAAGAAAGATATTGCTTGCCAAAAGTGCCAGCACTACAAATACTGTCATGTAAATAAGTCCTCACGGCTGTCTTCAAAGATTCGCTTCATCAGGTCTGCGTTCTTTGCGAAATGGTCGAGGACGATTGCTGACAGATAGCTGCCGATAGTTGCACCATGAGGAGCAAGGACTTTCACCATCTTGGTAAGAGTATCGTGCAACTGTGGCTGGATGTAGGTGCGCCTCGTGGCGAAATCATTTGAGCCGGAGAGATACTTTTCTATGTATGCAGCCTGTTCCGGGTCTGTGGCTTGCATTTCGGCTTCTACCGAATCGGGGGTGACTTTGATAGTGAGTTTATGGGTTACATTTTTCATTTATTGTCTTTTTTCAATATAGGTTTCATACTCTCGGAAATGCTCCGCAAGTACGTTGTTGATATATGCTTTGGCTGAGCAACAAGGTGTATCGCCGTATGAGATGATCCGCTTTACCTTCTGTATAAAAATTGGGTCAACCTCAACAACCTGATATTTCTTCCTTGACCGCATGTGCGCCATATTGCGCACGAAGCAGTCAAGATATTCTTCCTCTGTCTGAGGATGTGATTGCGGGGTGTTGTCCGGCTTGGATTTCTGTTTGACAGGAGAATCTTTATCCGACGATGTAACTTTAGGTTTCTTGGAAGGTTGCGTCTGGGAGGGGCTCTCCCGAAAATCTCGGATGAACTCATCAGGGTCTATATCCGATTCATACACTTTACCCATAGGTCAGACATCACAGGTTGACAACCTTGAGGAATTCCTCTGCAAGTTCCTGTAACCTCGTCCCTTTGAGCAGCGCCTTGTCCGGAGGCATGATCGTGGACCTGAAAACAGCCCTTTCAAGCGTTTCCGAACCTTCGCGGCGATACTTCTTCGTGTCGGGAACTTTTGTGCTGAGGGTCGGCAGACCCAGTTCATCGAAGAGTTTCTCATAGCGGTCGTATAAGTCGGTTTTCTCACGGGCATCGGTCATATTCCAGAGCATGTGAACACCCTTCAGCTGGGATTTGCCGGTCGTGAGCCATTCCTGTAATTTGAGTGCATAAGCGAGCGAACTCTCCAATACCACCTTGTCGGCGGAGATTGGTACGACAATCATGTCCATGCAGTTGGCCACTGTTACCACGCCACGGTTATTCACTGTGCCGGGGAGGTCGAAAAACACGATGTCGATGTCGTCGCCACTTTCAACCAGCTCCTTGACTTTTGACATGGCTTCCTCCGGAGGGCATACCAGAACAGGGAATGGTTTCAGCTTGGTTCGGACGAGTGTGTCGGAGAATGTTTTCTTGAACGAGGGACTCAGGTCAAGAAGCATCTTCTCTCGCTTGCGCATTTCGTCGATGCTGTACTGCGGATAGTCGCAGTCAACAACGAGAACTTTCAGACCCTTGCAGTAATACAGGTAGCTCGCTACCGTGACCGTAAGGGTAGTTTTGCCTGCTCCTCCCTTTTGGGTGGAGAAAGCGACGAATTTGGGTTCTTTCATTCATTTTTGAATAGAGGTTAAGACACAACACGGGCCTTGGGCGACAGCGGGGAATTCAATCCGGGTAATTGGATTCCACACTACCGTCTGTGTCACAGCGTAATAATAAAATGTATTGGAAGTCAGCCTTACAAATGGCTTAAATAGCCCTGACGTGCAGTCCCATAGGGTAACTGTTTTGAACTCAGCGGGCACCAATCACAGCCATAGCATCGGCCGTGTGAATTGTATATTGTGTCGCATTTCAAGAATCATGAATCGCGCTGGAGTCGTTCCTATAACCATTAACTTGAACGTTCAGGGGATTCTGTCAACCGGAATGCTCTGCAAAGTTACAACACAAGGTAAGCGTTTTCCAAAATTTCGAGGGTCTTGGACGCACAAAGTATAGATATGACCGCATTTGGCCGGGTACTCGTGATATATCCTTAACCCGAATCTTTTATGAGAAGGGGGTGCATTTCAGATTCAGAGGTCTTGCTGTCGCTGTTCCTATAACCATTAACTTGAACGCACAGGAGTTTTCGTCAGCTGGAATGCGATGCAAAATTACAACAACAGCTCAGCGATTTCCAAATTTTCAAGACCCTTGGACGCACAAAGTATAGAAATGGCCGCATTTGGCCACATACTCTTGAAGTCAATCATTATGTTCAGGTGCGGTTAAAGCATGGTGACTCCTCACACAACTTCCAACGTCCATAAGTCCCTATGTCCTTATAGACATATAGACCTATATCCTAAATATTAAGAGAAATATATTTCTATATAGATAGAACTGAATATAGATAGAAATAGCGATACATCTACTACACCAAATAAACATAAATAGATACTACGATAGAACGATAGTATTAGGGATAAATAGAAACATCATTCTATCTATGACAATAAATACACATACTAATCTCTATGCAGATAATTAGAATAATATTTCTATTGATACATTGAGATAGTACAAAGTATATATCTCACGACATCGGTATTTTTATTAACATAGGTATTGAACTATGAAAATCTCTTTAACTGTATCATTATACATATTTCCCAATATTTTCTAATGTGACGGAGGGCTGTCCGCATTTGGTCTGGAAATGGCCGTATTTGACCGCAATAATTGAACATGGCTATGGCGGCTCCGGTATCAACGTGCCAAACCAAAATCCTTGGCTTTTTCAAAAAAGTGCTTCCAAGAGGGTCAAAAATTTGCATTTCGGGGTTCCCATGTCGTATCTTTGTAGGAGCAATAGCGCATGACGAAGCCGAAAATCAGGCAGGAGCGAATGAAAAACACGGATTCTGATATACATCAACCAAAATCCACTTCCTTATATTATATCGGATGTTCACAAGAACATAGCAAGAACATAGCAAGGTGTCTTTTCAGTTACTGAAAAGGTTTTGGGTTACCGGGTATCCACAAAACGACCTTGCAATGTTGGGTAAATGCTCCGAAGTCGCATTTACCTTGAATAGACCTGCCGTTGGCTACAAAAACGCCATGCGTCACTTTCAATCCCGTTCTGTTATGGCAGAAAATTTCAACAAAGGAGGGCGTCCAACGGTCGCCAACCGTTGCCACAACTGCGTAATGCTACGCTTCGATGACCTCGAATTTGACAAACTTATCCGTATGATGGAGCTTGCCGGAGAGAGCGTCAAGGCTACTTTCATCAAGGGGCTGGTCTTTGGAAAGACTTTCAAGGTGCATAAAATCGACAAGACAATGCTCGATTATCTCACCAAACTTTCAGCTCTGTTTGCCGAATACCGTAACATCGGCGTCAACTACAACATCGTGGTGAGGGAACTCAAAGCAGGATTCTCCGAGAAAAAGGCAATGACGTTGCTCTACCGTCTTGAAAAGGAAACGAAGGAACTGGCGGCTGTCACCGCCAAAGTACTTGCACTTACTGAGGATATGCGCAACCAATGGTCGCAAAAATCTCAGTAGGCAGCAGTCTGTATGGCGCACTCTCATACAACGGCGAGAGTGCGTCCGTAATGGTCGCATAACAAATACCTCTTTGGCAAGAGGTTAGATAAGTGTTCCAAATAACATATTGGGGTAAAATCACCCCAACAAACAGTTGTTAACAACCAAATAACAAAGTTTAACTATGTTATATTA
>NZ_CAJTCF010000079.1:0-17654 GCF_910574735.1 Duncaniella muricolitica
TATCCACAAGATGACGGAACTTGTCATTGTCGAGGAACTTGACTAATTGAGCAAAAACGTACTTGTCTTTTAACATAACAGCCTGATTCAGACTGCAAAGTTAATTTCAAATCGTCGCATCTCAAAAACGCTCACAACAAATTGAATTTCAATAATTTCAAAGTACTCTTATGATTTTTTAGTGGACACTAATGGGCGATTATCCCAAATTTTATAAAATGGATTCTCTTTCCAAGTTAGGATTCATCGCATCCGAGATACTGTTGCAAGCTGAGAAGGAGAATGATTTTGAAAATACGCCCTCAAGAGGAATAGCCTTTTTCAATAGCCATGCATCGCTTAATACGGATATTGCCTACTTGGAAACAATAAAAGACAAAGGAAATTATTTTCCTTCTCCATCATTATTTGTCTATACATTGCCCAATATCGTTACGGGAGAGTTAGCCATCCGACATCATCTACTTGGCGAGACAGCATTCTATATCCTACCTAACAAGGATTGGAACAGAATAACTGACATTATTGAATGTATGTTCTGTGATGAACAAATAGATTCAGTGATTGGAGGTTGGGTGGAATACATAAATTCAACCAGTTTTGAAGCAAATATTTTTATCGCAAATAAAACCAACTAAATATGGAAGAAATAATTTTAGAGTTGAAAGAGAAAATTATCGATGCCCTCAACCTAGAGGACATAACACCCGAAGAACTTGATGCTTCGGCACCTCTGTTCGGTGATGATGGAATTGGCCTCGACTCCATTGACGCGCTTGAAATAATAGTGCTTCTCGAGAAGAACTATGGCATCAGACTTGCAAATGCTGCCGAAGGTAAAGCAATATTTACCAGCATTGAAAGCATTGCCAAATACGTTCAGGAAAACCGCAAGAAATAATCCTATCATGCCACAAAGCATAGCCATAACAGGTCAGGGTATAATCTGCGCAATAGGTGTGGATTGTGAATCCGTGCTGTCTTCCTTGAAGAAGGAGGAACATGGAATCTCACAGATTAAGTATCTTGAATCAATTCATAAAGAGCTTCCTGTCGGAGAGGTCAAGCTTTCTGACAATCAAATGAAAGATATTCTTGGGCTACCCACAGACAGAGAAGTAAGTAGAACATCGCTGCTTGGTGCTATCGCTTTGAAACAGGCAATGAAATCTTCTGTACTAAAGAAAGAAGATTTAGCCGGGAAAAGAGTTGCTCTCATATCGGGGACAACTGTCGGTGGTATGGATGTAACCGAGCGGCATTATCCGCAAATGCTTTCAGATAAGGGGAAAGCCCGGTATGTAAGACAACATGATTGTGGAAACAATACTAAAGAGATAGCTGAATTATGTGGTATAGAAGCCGATTTGATTACGATTTCCACGGCTTGCTCATCCGCATTGAATGCCATTATTCTTGGTTCCCGATTATTGTTGGCCGATAAAGTTGATATTGTCCTTGCCGGAGGAAGCGAAGCTCTAAGTCGATTCCATCTCAATGGTTTTAACAGCCTAATGATATTGGATTACGACAGTTGCCATCCTTTTGACAGTAACCGTCATGGACTTAACTTGGGAGAAGGAGCTGCCTACGTCGTTTTGGAGCGGGCAAAAGACCTATCTATGCGAAAAGGATGTAATCCTATCGTATTTATAGCAGGATATGGCAACAGATGCGATGCTTTCCACCAGACAGCGACGTCTGAGAATGGAGAGGGAGCATACCTTGCAATGACCGATGCCATTGCGATGAGTGGCATTAACCCGTCAGAGATTGATTATATCAATGCTCACGGCACTGGTACTCCCGACAATGACAGAAGTGAGTCTCAGGCTATACTTAGAGTCTTTGGCGAGTCCTATCCTCCAGTATCAAGTACCAAAGCTTTTACAGGCCATACAACGTCCGCCTCAGGGAGTATTGAAACAGTTATTTGCATGTTGTCGATGCACAATAACTTCATTCCGGCGAATCTCCGCTGGCAACAAAGTTCAGAGGATTGCATTATCCCCTCCAAAGGGCAACAAAACGTTGAGTTACACAATGTAATGTGTAACTCCTTTGGTTTCGGAGGAAACGAATCTTCACTGATTTTGTCTCGTACTCCCGTCCTTCTGGATGATGTAAAAGACTCAGCTGAATATGGAATTTCCTCCATTCATGAGATTACAAACACCGAGGACTTGTCTGATGTCAAAAAATATGTGACAGCCATGGAGGCTCGCCGAATGAGTAAAATCATGAAAGCAGCAATCTTGACTTCCATGCAGGCGATTGAATCAGCAGGTATCCAAAAACCAGATGCCATTGTCATCGGGACCGCATATGGAATGCTTGATCAGGGAGAGAAAATTCTCAATCACATAGAAGAAGAGGGAGAAGAAGGGCTTAGTCCTACTTTGTTTATGCAGAGTACACATAATACTATTGCTGGAACATTGGCCACTCGTCTGAAATGTCATGGGTATAACATCACCTATTCGCAGGGAGAAGATTCTTGGGATTTAGCAATATCCGATGCCAAACAACTGATTTCGGAAGGGAAGGCAGAGAATATACTCGTGGGACTGCATGACTATTGTCCCGAACATTTTCGTCAAATTTTTGAATTTGCCGGAATAAAGGTTCCTGCTGAAGTAATTTCTAGAAGTGTAATTGTATCAAAGCATAAAATAGGAAAGGAGGAAGGCAATGAATAATTCGTTACTGTTTAACCTCTCCACTTATGGTTTGTTTCTGCTTGCTTTGATTCAGAGTGCAATCCTTGCCTTTGGTCAAGTTTTCTTGAAGATAGGCTTGATGAAGATGGAACCATTCGGATGGAATGCAGCTTTTTGGAGGTCGGCTTTACTTAACTGGCAGTTTGCCCTTTCCGGAATATGCTTCGGAGGAGCCAGCCTTTTGTGGATGTATATCATAAAGAAATTTCCTCTCAGTATGGCCTATCCTTTGGTCAGTTTAAGCTACGTTTTTGGACTATTGGCTGCAGCGTGGATTTTCCACGAAGATGTCAACCTCAATAAATGGATTGGAGTTGCATTGATAGTGGCGGGCTGCTTTATCATTTCTAAACCATAAAATCATGAGAAAGATAATAATATTGTTGACTTTGTGTTTGACGCTCGGGGTTGCGTTTGCCCAGAATTTCAATCAAGCTCAGGCACTGAAAGAAATTAGTGCTGCGGCAGCTTCAATAAAAACTATGCAGTGTGATTTTGCCCAGACAAAATCGTTGAAAATGCTTGGCGACAAAATGGTCTCCAGAGGTCAGATGTGGTGTGAGCAACCAAATATGCTGCGGTGGCAATATAACACTCCATACACTTACACATTCATCCTCAATAACAATAAGGTAACGGTCAAAAAAGGCAATCATAGTGATGTGATTGATGTGAACAAAAACAAGATGTTCAAGGAAATTGCAAGAATCATGATGAATAGTGTCTTGGGGAAAGTGCTGACAGATAAAGCAGACTTCAAATCGTCCGTTATCCACAAGAGCAACTATTACATCGTTACTCTGATTCCTCAGAAAAAGGAGATGAAACAGATGTTTACTTCCATCCTTTTGCATTACGACACAAAACTCAAATTAGTTACGAAGGTTGAAATGCACGAGAAGAATGGAGATAGTACATTGATCGAATTGAAAAATATAAAAAAGAACACTCCGATAAATGCTTCGCAGTTTAAGATTAATTAGTCTACTACTAATACTGTTGAGTTGCCATGGCTTTGTATTTTCGCAGAGTCCGGTTCTTGCATATCCTGACTCGGTAGGTCAGAGATCCCGGTATGAGATTGTCATAGAAATGCCTAAAGCCTATCTTAGCGGACTAATGATTATGCACAAGCCATCAGAAGGACATGTAGATGCGAGTGTAATCAATGAATTTGGCATTTCTCTGATGGATATAAGCTACGATGAGAAAAAGGACAAGGTTAAAATACACAGTATAACTGACAAGATGAACAAGTGGTATATCAAGAGGTCACTGAGCGGAGACTTTAAGAATATCTTTAAAGCTATGCATCAGGGTTCACAAGAATACCTAAATACAAAACGCAAAATCAAATATTCTTTTCAACCGGCAAATGAAACTGAATAGGAATTTATATAAAATCATCAATAAGGAAACTGTCGGCGAGGTGACTACATATATAATCACCCTTATTCCTTCATGCGTAATATACGCCGCCCATTTTCCGGGAATGCCTATTACTCCAGGCGTTTGCCAGATTCAAATGACAAAAGAACTTTTGGAGGATTGTCTTAATAGGACATTGAGAATTTCGGGAGTGAAAAATGCGAAATTTGTTTCCGTTCTAACTCCGACAGACAAACCAATAAGAGTCTCATTAAATAAAATTAAGCAAGAAGACAATCAGTTCAAGGTACAAGCCGTGATTGCTGATGATGATACAACCTATGCCAAACTCTCATTACAAACAGTCATTGCATGACAGAGGCATCTGTGTGATAATACCAGTTTATAATAATGAGGGTACTATTGCAGACGTGGTGGGGCGAACGCTTCTCCACTGTGATGACGTAATTGTAGTGAATGACGGTTCTGCCGATTCGACAAAAGAATGTTTGGAACGTATTGCCGGAATAACAATTATCAATTCTCCTAAGAATGAAGGAAAAGGGTCGGCATTGAGAAGAGGGTTTAGGAAAGCTTTGGATTTGGGTTTCGCTTATGCGATAACTCTTGATGCAGATGGGCAACACTATCCTGAAGATATTCCTCTGTTCTTGGATGCCAACATCGAACATCCGGGATGTCTGATTGTCGGGTCCCGTGATTTAACCGGGGTTGTCAGATCTAAAGGAAGCTCGTTTGCAAATTCCTTTAGTAATTTTTGGTTTTGTGTTCAGACGTTGCATAGACTACCTGATACACAAACTGGTTATAGGCTTTATCCACTCAAAAAGTTAAAAGGGTTATCTTTCTTAACCTCACGTTATGAGGCGGAGCTTGAATTGTTGGTATTTGCCTCGTGGCACGGTGTAAAGCTAATTTCAAAGCCGATAAATGTCTTCTACCCAAAACCGGAAGAACGGGTCTCCCATTTTAGACCCGGCCTTGATTTTACAAGAATTTCAATCTTGAACACGATACTGTGTGTTTTAGCTGTGATTTACGGTATTCCATGTTTCTTGTACAGAAGTCTGAAAACGGGCTTATTTACAATTACCACCTACATTGTGTATCTTGTCGGAGCTCTCACAATAACCCCCATTGCATTCGGAAAGGCTTGTTATACTAAACTGACAGGGAAACCATCTTATAAACTGCATAATGTCGTGACAACATTCAGTAAGACAGTTGTTAAGTTACTCGGTTTGTTCGGTGCGAAAGTAAAAGTAGATAATAAATCAGGTGAAGACTTTAAGAAACCTGCATTGATTATATGCAACCATCAGAGTCAATTAGATTTAATGGTTCAATTGAGTCAGACAAACAGGATAATATTTCTGACAAACGATTGGGTGTGGAAAAATCCTATATTTGGTGCCATTGTTCGGTGTGCGGAATACTATCCCGTCTCAGTGGGATTGGAAAAACTTTTGCCCAAGTTGCAAGAGTTGGTGGATAGAGGATACTCAATTTCAGTTTTTCCAGAGGGTACGAGATCAGAAGCGGAGGAAATTAACCGATTCCACAAAGGTGTATTCCATATTGCTAACACTCTGAATCTGGATATTTTGCCTCTTGTTGTTTATGGGACAGGGAAGGTTATGCCGAAACATGGATGGCTTATAAAGAGGTGGCCAATATGGCTGAAAATAGGGAAAAGGATGAATCAAGAAGATTTGACCTCTTTGGGGACAACTCTACGGGCACAGGCCAAAAACCTGCGTGGAGAATACCAAACTATTTACGATAACTTGAAAAATAGGATTGAAAGGAATGTCTAAACAAAAGGTCATAATAATTGGTGCCGGACTTGGTGGTCTTGTATGTGCAGCCATTCTTGCAAAAGAGGGGCTTGATGTCACTGTTGTAGAAAAGAATCCACGTGTTGGAGGATGCCTACAAAGCTATTGCCGTGACAATGCAATATTTGATACAGGAATGCATATCTTTGGAGGTATGCACGAAGGCGGTAATATAAGAAGAATCTTTGATTATCTCGGTATTTCAGAGATGCTTAACATTCATGATCTTGATGCCACAAACAGCATTGAAGTATTTGTAGATAAAGATAAAACAACCCAAACATTCTCAATGTACAGAGAGAGATTTGTAGAATCCCTCTCAAAGATTTTCCCGGAAGAAAAGAGCAATTTACAGAATTATCAAAATAAGGTGGACGAGGTTATGGAGCAAATGGATTTGTTCCATCTTCGGGCTGACCGTGGATTAAATACCGTTGGGAATGTTGATTTCAACCTTCCTGCGAATAAATTTATTTCTAAATATATCGACGATAATCGGCTGGTAGCCTTATTGGGCGCACTGAATGTTCTATATGCCGGTGAAGCGAATGTCACCCCGGCATTTTTACACTCCTCAATTTCCACTATATTCTTTAATGGTGCTTGCCGAATCGCCGGAGGTTATGAGACTCTTGCAAATGCTTTGACGTCTGTTATAACAAATCATGGAGGGAAAATTCTTGTCAATAGTAAGGTAATCAAGATAAATTCTGACAATAAAGAAGTTACCAGTATTCTTACTGACAATGGCAATATTCTCAAAGGGGATACTTTTGTATTGGCCTCCCCTGTGAATGAGTTGGAATCACTTATAGATAACCCCAGACTTTTGTCAAATGCCTACAAGTCTTTTATTTCCATAAAAGAAGATTCAATCTCATCCTTTATCGTAAATATCCGGCTTAAAAAAGATAAGATAGAATACAGTAATCGTATTGGTTTCTATTTGGAAAATTACGATACGACATGGGAAGATGAATCCTGTGCTGATATAAAGCGGTTTATGTATATGACACCACCTGTTGTCAATCAAGGAAAATTCGCAGAAACACTCAACGTTGTGGCTCCTTTGAGATGGTCTGAAGTAGAACAATGGGAAAAGAACGTCAAAGGAGCAAGGGATAAGGATTACTATACCTTCAAGAATAAACTAATAGAATTCATATTAGACAAATTATCTGAGATATATCCAAGTCTTAGAGAAGCGGTGGAGTACATAGATTCCGCCACGCCTTTAACAATCCACGATTTTACGGGTGTTAGGCATGGAGCTATGTGTGGTTTGCGCAAAGATTGTAATGATGCCATTCCATTTATTCCCTTGCGTACCAAGATTCCCAACTTGTTTCTTACAGGACAAAGTATAAATATGCATGGCTTTTGTGGCGTGACATTGACCGCAGTACAAACTTGTGAAGCGATTCTTGGCAAGGATTATCTTATCAATAAAATTTAAACGAAATGAAGAGAATCACCTCCATAATAGCTGCAATAATAATGACAATCAACTGTTTTGCCAAAATTAATATATGGGAAAATACAGATTGCCATAAAAAGGTAAAGCTAACTCCTTATATAGTCAATGGCGATAATAATATCGGGATTATTGTATGTCCCGGTGGGAGTTACTTTTGGCATGATAGCGAAACCGAGGGGCATGAAGTGGCTAAATGGCTCAACAATAACGGAATTTCTGCGTTTGTTTTGGACTATCGAACTGCCTATGTCCCCGCATTTATATTCCATCATCGGTATCTATTTAGAGGAAATCGTTATCCTGACCCACAAGATGATTTACGACAGGCTATAAAAATAGTAAGAGAGAACGCAAGTGAGTTTGGGGTGGATTCTACTAAAATTGGGGCCATGGGATTTTCAGCAGGTGGACATCTCGTAATGTCTTCTGCAGAACTATTTGATCCGCAATATCGACCGAATTTTATTGTTCCGATATACCCTGTTGTTACCATGACTGAAAAATGCGTTCATAAAAGGTCTCGCAGAGGATTATTGGGTGATAATAAACAGAATGACCCGGAATTAAAGAATTTACTTTCACTAGAAAGACATGTTCCGGAAGATTGTCCGCCTGTCTTTTTGGTGAATTGTAAGGATGACCCTATTGTGGATTACCACAATTCTGTATTGTTGGATTCGGCTCTCACGTCAAAGAACATTCCTCATCAATATCTTTTGTTTGAGACAGGAGGACATGGATTTGGTGCATCTGAAACAAAGGGTTCTGCTGAATGCAGGGAATGGAAAGAAGCATTCCTAAACTGGATAAAGACAATATTCTGATAAAGATACTTCCAAATGACTAAGATTGCACTCAAAATACATGACTTCATGCAGAGCCGCAGAAGGTTTTGCCTTCTGTCGTTTATCATAGTCACGTCAGTCCTCTCCTGCCTGTTGCTACGTCTGGATTTTAAAGAAGATATTTCGGATTTTCTTCCATTGGAAGGCAATCATCAGGAGGCGATGCAGGTCTATCAAGATGTGTCGGGGGCAAGTAAGATTATTGCCATATTTCAAGCGTCAGATTCGCTTAATGCAAATCCTGACGATATGGTGGAAGCAATCGATTATTTTGAAAATATCGTCTCTGAAAAAGATTCTGCTGCATATGTCAGGGAATTGACTACGCAAATCAACTTGGAGAAGATTTCGGAATATACCGACTTCGTCTATTCTAATATCCCTTATTTCCTCTCCGAGGAAGATTATACGAGAATGGACAGTCTGCTGAATACCCCCGGCTATATTTTATCTCGGCTTGAAGAGGATAAGGAACTGTTAATGTTCCCCACATCCGGATTGCTGTCTGAAAATCTTCAAAGAGATCCGCTCAATCTTTTCTCTCCCTGCGTAGGTAGGCTTCAAAGTGGCCAGTCTGCAGATAATATTGAGATGTATGACGGTTATATCTTTACTCCGGATATGAGCCGCGCCTTGGTTCTAATGGAATCTCCATTTGGAAACAGTGAAACTCATAACAATGCCGTTTTAATGGATTTCCTTGCGGAACGGGCAAACGAGGTTGAAAACGAGTTTTCAGGAGTGACTGTTCATTACATCGGGGGGCCGGCCATTGCAGTCGCCAATGCTACACAAATTAAAGAGGACAGTCTGTTATCCATTGCAATTGCCGCAGTTCTGATTGTGGCGTTACTTATTATTGTATTTAGAAAGGCTTGGAACATTATCCTTATTGTCATTTCGGTTGGATGGGGATGGTTGTTCGCAATGGCGATGGTATCGGTGATTCATAGTAGTGTTTCATTGATTGTTGTGGGAATATCAAGCATTATACTCGGTATTGCAGTCAATTATCCGCTCCATCTGATAGCTCATACTGCGCACACAGGTTCGATGAAACAAGTGCTAAGAGAGATAATAGCTCCCTTGATAATAGGTAATATAACCACTGTAGGAGCGTTTGTTGCACTTGTCCCATTGAAAGCGGCTGCTCTCCGCGATTTGGGGATTTTCAGTGCTTTGATTCTTATTGGCACCATTTTATTTACCGTTGTATTTCTGCCTCATGCAGTTCGTAAAAAAGGAAACCGTCAACATGAGATTTCTGTCAAATGGCTAGATTGGTTGAGCAACATTAGACCGGAAAAAAAACGTTGGGTTGTCCTTGGCGTGGTGTTACTCACTGTCATATTTGGCTATTTTAGTCTCAAAACAGACTTTGACTCTAATATGAGCCATATAAATTTCATGACCGACCGTCAGAAAGCGGATATGGTATATTTTAAGGAACTGACAAGCAATAACTCAGACAACACTGAAACTTTATATGTTGTAAGCTCCGGAAACACGCTGGATGAGGCTATTGATAACAATGCCGCGTTAAGACCCAAACTCAAACAAGAACTTGCTTCGATTGATAGCGTTTATCAATCTGACATGCAATTTCTACCATCATCAAAACAGCAAGCTGAAAGATTGGAAAGGTGGACTAATTTTATAGCGACTCATAAAACTCTTTTGACAGATTCCTTGACGCAGGGGGTACTTACAAAGGGCTTCCAGAAAAAAGCATTCTCTCCCTTTGAAGATATTCTATCAGGAGAATATGCCCTCCAAGACAAAGACTTCTTTAGCCCTCTTAATTCCATTAATTCTCAGCACCTCAGCATTGACAGTATAAATGGGAAATACCGGGTTGTCAATCTGATTTCTGTGCAGAAAGACAAAATGGAAGTTCTCCGTCAAAAGATTGATAGCCTCGAAGGGTCCCATTTCTGCTTTGATGTGCAAAGTATGAACAGTGCTATTGCCAATGGCCTCTCAGACAACTTCAGCTATATTGGATGGGCCTGTAGTTTGATTGTGTTCTTTTTCCTATGGGCTTCTTTTGCCTCCATTGAATTGGCTTTGCTCTCGTTCCTGCCTATGGCAGTCAGTTGGATTTGGATTCTGGGAATTATGGGAATGACCGGAATACAATTCAACATTGTCAATATTATTCTCGCTACTTTCATCTTTGGACAGGGAGATGATTACACAATCTTCATGACCGAAGGCTGTTGCTATGAATATGCTTTTAGGAAAAAGATGCTTGCTTCCTACAAAAGTTCGATTCTTGTGTCCGCTCTCATTATGTTCATCGGAATCGGAACTTTGATATTTGCAAAACATCCGGCACTCCATTCATTGGCTGAGGTTACCATTGTTGGTATGCTCTCGGTTGTATTGATGGCTTATCTATTGCCTCCTTTGGTATTCAATTGGATCACAAAATCTCATGGCAAATATAGGAAACGCCCTCTAACGCTCGGACCGTTACTTCGTACTTGGTTCTGTGGAGCATGGTGGCTATCTCAATTACTAATCGGATATATCTTGGGCTTCTTCCTGTTTATTATTGGTCCGAGGACACCAAAAACACTGGCTCTTTTCCATCGTTTTGTCACTTGGTCACATAGAATTGACCTTAAATTGATGCCCGGTGTTAAATTCAGAATGCACAACCCGTATAATGAGACTTTGAATAAGCCCTGTGTTATCGTGTGCAACCATCAGTCCTTGCTCGACCCGATGTATTTTATGGCATGGAGTCCTAAGATTCTCATTGTGGCAAATGAGAGGTCAAGTATGAATCCGGTGGTTCGTATAATGTTCAAGTGGTTGGGATTCTATACAATCCGGCAGTCCAACTTTACTGCATGGAAGGATTCTTCTTTGGAGAGAGACTTGGAGATTTTCAAGAAGTATGTCGAGGAAGGCTATTCAATAGCCTTCTTTCCGGAAGGAATGCGTAATCCCGATTCTTCCATTCTCAGATGCCATAAAGGACCGTTCTATCTTGCAAAGCAACTTAACATTGATGTTTTGCCTGTGTTGCTGCATGGCGTTAACTATCTTATGCCCATCCAAAGCTTTGCCTGCTACAAGGGAGAAATCAATATGCGGATAGGTAAACGGATAACATCGTCAAGTCCTATATGGAATGAATCATACTCTGCATTCGCCCAGAATGTTCATCGCCACATGAAGGTTGAATACAAGGCAATGTGTTGCAAGTATGAGACGGCAACCTATTTTGCATCTCTTGTAAAAGACCGTTATCGATATAAGGGGACGGAACTATTACAGGAAGTAACCCGTAACCTAAAAAAGCACAACAATTATTCCGATTTGGTAGACCATACTCAACCGGGATGTGTTGTTATTAAAAATTGTGGATATGGTGAAATGGCTCTATTGATGGGTCTTGTCCATCCCGACATCAAGGTATTTGCAATTGATTCGGACGAAGAAAAAATAACAGTAGCAAAATATGCTGCTGAGGGAATTGTTACTAACGTAGAGTTTCAGACCTCTATGGATTTATCAACGATAGAAAACTTAAAGCTTTATGAATTTTCAGTGTAAACAGACATACGTTCCTAAAAAAGTATGTGGTGCAATATTGGCCGGTCTGATATTGTTTTCCTCTCTTCATGTCAACGCTCAGGAACCAATTACCATCAATAGCGACAACTCTGTCACAATTACTTATATAGATCCGAAAGCCGAGAAAGTAGAAGTACAGGGTACATTCTTCCAAAAAGGGAATTCTTTAATTCCTATGGCTGGAATGTTCTCCAAAGATGGTAAAGCTGAAATGACGAACACTGGAAATGGAGTTTGGACTTATACGTCGCAGCCGCTCAGTTCTGAACTCTACTGGTACGATTTCGTAGTGAATGAAGATTCTGTGCGTTTCGATAAAAGGAATAGGGACACAACTCGGGATATAGGCTCTACCTATAACTATTTTATCATCAAGGGCGGGATTGGAGATAACTTTACTGATGCGCAAACAAAAAAAGGCACATTAGAATATGATTGGTACCCATCATCGTTGAATGGAATGAGTAAACGCCGTATGGCTGTATATCTTCCTCACGGATACAAATCATCATCTCGACGCTATCCAGTCCTTTATCTCCTTCATGGTTCGGGAGGTGATGAAACTGCGTGGGCTGATTGCGGTCGTTTATCCCAAATAATGGATCATCTTATTGCAAATGGCACATGTGAACCAATGATTGTTGTCATGCCCAACGGCAATGTGGAGTTAGCAGCCGCTCCCGGAGAAGATCCTAACAATCCGAATGTTCAACCTTCTAGCAACAATGTTTCATCGATGTTTGGTAAATTCGAGAAATCATTTGTCCCCGAGATTGTCAATTATGTTGACAAGAATTATCGTACGGTTGCAGATAAGCAACATCGAGCCATAGCTGGGTTGTCTCTTGGTGGCCTTCATACACTGTACACCTCATTAAATAATCCTAATGAATTTGATTACATTGGATTATTCTCGGCTCAAACAACAAACGCTCTTGGAGACAAAAGTGTCGGCGGATTGAAAAGTATAGGAGAAGGTTGGAAGCAACTAAAGCAAGCACTTCCTTTTTTAGGGGGTGGTAGCGTTGACCGAAAGATTAGCAGTATCACTGGAGGAGAATCCGATAAGAATTTGGATATATATGATAATTTTGATTGGAAATTGAAGAATTTCTTTAAGAAAAATCCCAGACTCTTCTATATCGCCGTAGGGAAGGATGATTTTACAAAGAAACTTAACGATGACTTAAGAAAAAAACTTAACAAGGGTTGCTATACTTTTTTGTATAATGAATCAGATGGTGGACACACTTGGAGCAACTGGCGTAAGTATCTGATTGACTATCTTCCCCGATTGTTTAAAAATTGATAACTACAGAAAATGAAAGAACATATTAGAACTTTACTGGAAGACCTTCTTCCTCTCGTAGATTTAGATTCGGACTTCCTTTTTGCCGAATTGGATTCTCTTGGCGTAACGACTATTTTGATGGTGCTGTCTCAGGAATATGGCATTGAACTAGAAGCTAAAGATGCCACTCCCAAGAACCTCCGTTCGCTTGACAGCATAGTCGAAATGGTAAACCGTAGGCTGGCAGAAAAATAAAGGTTATATGAACCGACTGGAAGATTATCTACGTGAACATGCACAATCTTCGCCCCAGAGGATTGCTTTCCAAAATTCCGATGGAATTTTGACTTATAGTGAACTATGGACGGCGGTCTGTGAACGTGCGTCGGAAATTGAATCCGAAACCTCCCGTGTCTATGTATTAAGATCCGCGCATGATTTTGATTTCATCATAGACTATTTCGCAGCTCACAAGGCCGGGAAAGTGGTTGTTCCTCTTGAAAAGGACTTGCCCGATGCTCAATTTCAGGGAATACTGGAATTGACATCGCAGGCTGATATGCCGGGAGATGTAACCGACATACTTTTTACGACCGGAACAACCGGTAAACAGAAAGGGACTATGATTAGCCAAGGTATCATTATATATGATGCTGAAAACTTGATTGATGCACAAGGCTTTTCTTCGAACCTGACGTTTATTATTACCGGTCCGCTTAACCACATAGGAAGTTTGAGTAAGATATGGCCGTCAATAATAGTTGGTGCTTCCATTTATATCATGGACGGGCTCAAAGACTTGCCAGCTTTCTTTAAGGTGGTTAAGGATGCTCCTTGGAAGGTGGCTACTTTCCAAGTTCCGGCCAGTCTCCGTATGATGATACAATTCGGTGAGAAACAACTAAGGGATTGTTCTGAAAAATTTGATTTCATCGAAACTGGAGCCGCTCCAATTTCGCAATCCGACATGGAGAAACTATGCGAATTGCTTCCGCATACTCGTCTTTATAATACTTACGCCTCCACAGAGACCGGAATAATCGCGACCCATAATTTCAACGGAGGATATTGTGTAGCTGGGTGCTTAGGAAAGCCGATGAAACACTCAGCCTTAACAATTGATGATGATGGGTTTATTGTATGTCAAGGTAAGACGCTAATGATTGGCTATTGCGGAGACCTGGATGAAACAAATCGAGTTCTCAGAGAGAATAAAATCTTCACGAAAGACAAGGGAATCCTCGATGAAGAGGGCCGATTGCAATTAGCCGGACGAGATGGAGATATTATAAATGTCGGAGGGTTCAAGGTAAATCCTGTTGAGGTTGAGGATGCCGCCCAGTCGATGCCGGAGATTGATGACTGTATTTGTATTCCATCACAGCATCCGGTATTAGGAATAGCACTCCGTCTTCTCTATGTTGTAAAAGAAGGTCTTTCCGTTGAGAAGAAAGCGTTAGCCAAACACCTTGCATCAAAGCTTGAAGGTCATAAGGTTCCTCAGTTATATACCCAAGTCGATAAAGTTGAGCGCACCTACAACGGTAAGCTCAACCGAAAAGCGTATAGCCCGAAGTAGGAATAACTTTGAAACTCATCTTTCCAATTGTCCATGTGGTGGTTGGGATAACGGCCTTTGAAGACGCGATAGCAGATTGGGGTTCCCTTGGGAATGCGTTTGCTGCCGTAGCCCATGCGGTCGATGTAGATGTCATAGCCTTCGGCTTTTAGGCGCCGTGCTATATCGTTGGCGAAGTCTTGTATCGGACAATTTTTGTAAATTTCAGGGAAGTCGACAAAAAATGGAAGTTCATGGTTTTGATTTCTGATGCAAAGTTATTCCTCTCATATCGCAAAAGGTGATACAGCTTTACGAATTTTCAAAAAATAAATCAGAAATCAAAATCCAATCCGGCTTTTTTAGCTTGGGAATGCTGATGTTCCCTCGGAATATGGTATTGACGACCGTCTTTAATCAGATATGAGCCAGTCTGATGAAAGTTGAACGGTACTCCCGACTCCCGGCATTGTCTTTGCATATCAAGAACCCAGTTAAAGTCCAGAGGTCTGGCATATTTGCCGGATTCACCACCGACCGAGACCTCCTCAATCAATTCCGGATTGAGGTATTTGCTTATGTCAATCTTTTCTATCATTGGCGCGACAATTACCATGCGGTGCTTGATTGGCAATGAGAGAAATATCGGCAAACGATAATCTGCGCGGTCCTGATTTTCGACCGTGCACCCGATACCAACATGGTTATATCCTTCGCCCCAATCATCCGGGAAGCACTGCATAAGGCGTTCTATGCGTTTTGTGAAGAAAAAGAATGTGCAATCAGTCCGTTGGCGGATAATATCCCAGATTTCATCACGCCACTCATCGGCTTCTTCAATCAGAAAATCAGAGGTGAAGCACAGCGCAAATTCCGTGCCTGACGGAAATTTCCAATTCTTCTTTCTATCGCGCTTTATAGGTAGATTGAACGATGCCGTTTTACGCACTTCATTTGACGGTGTGACCGTGCCAAACGCCGCATCCTCACGGTAAACGTAACAATGCTTGCATCCCGTACTTATCTTGTGGCAACCATGCCACGGATTCCACATCGGCATAATTCAATCTCCGCAACTGTCAAGTCCTAATTGCACAATATCTTCTGAATCCTCAATCACTTCGGGACTGCACATCGACTCTTCCGCTGCTTTTACTGCGCGACGTGCGTCTTTGGCTTTCTTCTTAGCCTTGCGTTTGATCTCGTCCTCTATGAGTTGCTGTTTCAGAGATTTTACAACCTCAGGTTTTTCACGTTTGAAACGTTTCTCATATAGATTTTCAATGTGCTGTGGCAGTAGTGTCTTCCACGGTTCCTGCTTATGATTGTCAATCTTGCGAAGTGAATCCGGTTTGAATCCAAGTTCACGCGCCATCTGTACCTGCATGTCAGAAAGATGGTGACGCTTCTGCGCCACCATCCAGTCTTGTATGATTGTCCGTCTCGAAGCCATAACTATTGTTTCTTAGTATAACGCCAATCAAAGTTTTATAGTTGTCCTTTGCAGAGGCAATCGTTAAGGTGGTCATCTACGAAGCCTGTGGCTTGTAGATGGGCGTAGCAGATTGTTGAGCCGAAGAATTTGAAACCTCGCTTCTTCATATCTTTAGCGATTGCATCCGACTCAGGCGATGTGACCGGAATATCAGCCATTGTTGCCGGATGATTTACAACGGGGAAATCTCCGTGAAAGACAGACCTCAGATAGTTGAAGAAGCTGCCGAACTCTTTCTGAATCTCGATGAACAGCCGGGCATTGGAAATAGCCGACTGGATTTTACGGCGATTCTTGACTATTCCGTCAAATTTCATCAATCGCTCAACATCTTCTTCGGTCATGGCAGCAACTTTCTCAACATCGAAGTTGTGAAATGCCTCACGATAGCCTTCTCGTTTGCGCAGGATTGCTATCCAAGCCAGTCCAGCCTGTGCGCTTTCCAACGTGAGGAACTCAAAGAGTATATGGTCATCCGTGACAAGGCGACCCCATTCTTCATCGTGATATTTCACATAAAGAGGGTCGTCTCCGCACCACGGACAACGACTCAGTTTCTCAGATACCATTTTAATCCCAGTCATTAAGGTTGGCTATTATGCGGTCGATGTCACTTTCATCAAAAATCTCCGGCTGTTTCTCGTGACAATGACAGTCACCATCGCAATGACAACCGCATTCACAGGTATCCGTCAGTTCTTCGACTGTGTTCTCATTTTCATGTCCCATCTTACTTCGCCACCACCTTCTTGAACTCGGCTGCGGGTTTGAAAGCCGGGATATTGTGAGCCGGGATAATGATAGTTGTATTCTTGGAGATGTTACGGGCAGTCTTTTCCTTGCGCTCCTTTACGATGAATGAGCCGAAGCCACGGAGATATACATTTTCGCCGTGTGCGAGGCTGTCTTTGATTGAAGTCATCAGTCCTTCTACTACTGCGAGTACGCTTGCTTTCTCGATGCCAGTTGTCTTGGCAATCTCGGTTACTATTTCCGCTTTTGTCATATTATTTTTTGAAATTGGGTATGCAAAATTAGCGAAAAATCCTGATATTTGGAATAATAAGTTGCCTCTCGCCGCCTCCAAAGGCGGCCGAAATTTTTAGGATTTTGAGCGTAAATCAGCGGAGCAATTCTTCACAGGATTGCTCCGCTTGGCGTATATTACGACTATTGGCTATTATTGCTCCTTTCTGCAAGCCATTCATCGCGCCATTGGCGACAAAGTTCAATAGTGGGTGCTGTTGCTGAGAATAATTCGCCATCGGTATGACGATATTCGTATATCTATTGGAATTTCTTTGAATATGGGCGATAGGGATTGTAGGCTTTAGAGTATAGTTCTTGTCACTAGTGTCCCATAAAAATGGGAGCTAGTTAAAAATTAAATAAATTTGGTCCACTTGGGTCGTAGAGAACATTGAAATTTTGAGATTTAGTTTTGTCGAAGAGA
>NZ_CAJTCF010000080.1:0-17574 GCF_910574735.1 Duncaniella muricolitica
AAAAAAAAAACAAATATGCAAGTAAAATAATGTTTATTTTCTTGATATTCAATAGCTTTTATGAGCGTCAAATGCGAAGTGATAATTGAACGTTAAGCTGCTATTGTTTCGTCATAATATGAGTACGGCATACCTACCTGAGTAGTTACTAAAGTCAGCTTAAAAACCCTGCCTTAGACTCCGTTTCCCACTGCATAAAGCGAGCCATCCGACGTTTTGAATGGCTCGCTTTTCAGATGTGAATCCTCCTCTATTTTGACGCAGTTGCCTTCTTTTTCTTCGTAGGCTTGAATAGCTTATAGTTGATGCCGTAGAGTTTGAGTTTTCTGTCGAGCGTTGGTGCGGTTATTCCCATCGCCTCCATTACACGAACTTTCTTGCCATTGAATTTTGTGAGTAGATGTATTAACTGCCCTCTCTCATCCTCCGGCAAATCTTCTCCATTGTTTGTTCTTGTGATTTTGAGATCTGTTCCACGGATTTTTCCATCCTCGCAACAGATGACGGCGTTTTCGATGCAACTCTTAAGTTCCCGGTAATTGCCGGGCCAGTCATGCGAAGTTATTTTGATGATAGCACACTGCTCCATTGACGGAATATTCGCTATTCCTTTCGACACACAATAATCCTCAATCATCTGATTAGTATTTGGAATGATGTCTGCCTGACAGTTTCTAAGTGGTGGCAGATGAACCACGTTATGACTCAATAATTCATAGAGCCGACGGTCAAACCGGTCATTATTTATTTCGGACAGGTCGAGGCAAGAGGCTATGAAATGTGCGGTGAATGGAATCCACACATCACTGCCGACGCAGCGAAATTCTCCCCTTTCAAGAACATCAACCAAAACATCCTGAATATTTAGTGGAAGCGATGGCAAGTCCCTGAGATAAATCAAACCCTTATCATTAGCTTTCTGGAGTAAGCCTTTTTTATTCTGTTTAATTTCCCGACGGAAATTACGGACCACACCAAGGAGTAGTTCCATACCATTTTCAACATCTAAGTCGGCACATGAAATTTCTTCCAGCCTGAAGTCGCTGTTTGTTGCGATGCAGTGAACATGTTCCGAAAGATAACTTTTGCCAGTCCCCGCCTCTCCGGTTATAAGAACCGGCTTGTCATGATTAACAAGGTTGGTCAAATCCCGGATAGCCTTGTTGTATTCCTCTGAAACATGTTTGTAGCGTTGTGGACGTCTTGCAAAAATTTCATACTGCTTGAGTATCTTATCAAGCTCGTTGATACTGCCTCGCTCGATCTCGTAAATTTCTTGAGAGCCTAACCTACAAGCACGGAATCCAGTTCCAGCGTCCTGATTACTATAAATTGCGACACATAAGAGTTCGGGGACGTGAACAACCCACGATTTTATCAAATCAAGTCCATTCTTGTCATTGTCATCAATGTTGATAAGAGAAGCGTCATATCTCTCATCCCGGATTGAGGATTTTGCATCGAAAAAATTCTTAATCCAGCAGACATCATAGCCCTCACGATGGAGGGCATGATATATAGAGCTTCCTGCTCTTTCATCTGGCTCATAAAGAAGAATCTTCATATTCTGATTGCAGTTATTATAATCGGACAAGAAGGTATAAGCCTTCCAAAAATTATGGTTTTTATGTTGTAAAACATATTTCTATAATAAAAAGTTGACGGAATGGCACTCTCTTAATAGTCAAAAACATAAAGACTTCGAGGTAAAACATAAAGCCCCTTTATGTTTTGGCTTTATGATTTAACAATCTGGAACACAAGTTAAAAGGCGTATTGCGCTGATTTACACCTCATTCAAAAATTATTTATCTTTTCACGAACCATAATAATGCCCATTAGTTATGCTTTTCGATAAAATTATTGTTTAATAACTAACAACCGACGCCTATGACAAATAGCGATGAAATCGTCGAAGCGGAATTTGTCCGGTTCATCCAAAGTGGTGAACTGGACAAGCTCAAGGAAGCTTTTGAGAACTTTGCCTCGCACCTCATCAGCTTCATCCACAAACCAATTCATTGGGTTGAAAAGCATCACTGCCTTGTGAGGCTCAATGCCATTTTCAGCGTCCACACTGCAAAGACGGAGTGCCGCGTGACTCATGCATATCTCTCACTTGCCCTATCTCTCATCAGAACGATGAAAGAGTTACTTATGGCGGCTCAAAAGCGATGTGCGGATGCTCTCAGTTCTTTCCGTTCAGCATTTACACTTTCCGATGGAGAGCCATTGGAGTGGACTGACGGAGTTTGTTGCATATACGAACTTATCCAAGGGCTTGTAACAAAAGGCTGTTTCAACAATGGCAAAGCCAAGCTGGAAGATTTAATCAACTTTTTCAATGCCTCTCTCAACATGAGTCTGACAACTGACGGCAGTTATGAGAATGGTCGTCAGATGAAAAGAAGAAAAGGACGCAAGGGCATGGCAAAGTATGATGAGCTAAGAAACATTGAAAGTCGCTCATATTGGATTGACGATATGCGTGCCTGTCTTAATGACAAATGGATTCGTCAGGACGCGGCCGGGGACGGTCGCGGCGTGAAATAACTCGAAAAACACAAACAGCGACAGCCGACATCTCCCCGGATGCCGGCTGTCACCTTACTTAATCCCACGTCGTTCAAGCAGAGCCTGAACATCTCCAAGTCTATAATGTATTTTTCGCCCCACCTTTACTGGAACAAGTACCCCTGACTTGTCCCAGTTATAGAGGGTTGTATGACAAACCCCGAATTTCTCCATGACCTCTGCTTTTGTCAGTAGTTTCTCTACCGCGTTATCGGCGGCTATCGGACAAACTTCATCGAGTATTCGCTCAACCAGTCTGTCGCCGAGCAAAACGAGGTCGGAATATTTTATTGTGATATTGAAATCGGTGACGCCGCTTTCAATAAGAGTATTGATGTCAATCATGCGATTCCTTTTCCTGTCTGATTGTTAAGTGAGCCAGTCCCAGACAGGTTTAGGGACTGACTCACTGTTTTTATAATTTGGGGCCGGCGGCTCGATAGCCTCCGGGTGGTGTAAAACCACAGCCTCCGATGACGATGCGGTCGCTCAATGGTTCACGTCGGTGATAACCTACTTCGACTGGCTCTGCTACCATAGACTCCTTGTTGCCATTAGATTGAGCCGGTGCTTCTACCCTCTGATGCTCATCTCGCTTAATCTCCTCTCCGTCCTGTTCCTCTTTCTTGGGAGCGAGGGCGGCGGTTATCTTGCGGTCAAGGGCAGCGAGGTCGGATTTGAGTTGTTTCAGTTCGTCCTCTTTGCCCCACGACTTCGAGATTATGGCTTCGAGCTGTGGAACATCGGCTTTGAGTTTGGCGGTACGTTCCTCATACTGGGCGATGATGCCGGGTATTTTCTCCAGAGCGTTGACGAAGTTCATGCAGGCGGCGTGGGTGTCGCTCATTGCGATGAAGCCGTTGTTGAACTTGTATTTATAGTTCCCTTCAACCACAAAGCGGTTCTGAACAGCCTCTTTGCCGTCAACAATTGTGCGCTCCGAGATTATGCTGATGGGGAAGCCATAGACTTCGCCGATACGCTTGTACTGACCGTGGGTGTCGGTGCGCTGCGCCAGTCCTTGCAGATGGAGACCCATGTTCTTCTCATCGGAGAGGTTACAGGTGTCGATAGTGAGATTGTTGAGCGGATTGCAGTCCTTATCTCTCCTTACGACTGCCTCATAACGGGCGACATCAGCCTTCATCCTTTCGATTGCCGCCTCGTTGTTGGCAATGTCGTGGGTGATGGTCTGATACCTGAACTTGGAATCGGAGATACCCTTATTATGCGCCTTGCGCTCACTCTCCAGCGAGGCTATGCGTTTTTCGAGTTTCGCCTTTTCCAACAGGTCGGTGTTGCCGCTGAGAATAGCCATATACTCCGAAAAGTTCATGCCGTTCTTTTCGTCCATTGCGCCTTCGTCGATGGTTCTCGCTCCGAGTGCGCCGGATTTGAGCTGGTCAATGAATGTCGCCTTGCAGTGAAGAAGATTGAACTTGTAGGAGTCCAGTGACTTTTCCACGGCATAGATGATGACATCCACCTTGTTGTCAGCATAAAGCTTGGCAATCTCGTTGCCTGCTCGTATGGCTCTGCCGTCTCTCTGAGTAAGGTCTGAGGGTCGCCACGGCGTGTCAAGGTGATGAACCGCGACACACCGCTTCTGGGCGTTGACTCCGGTACCCAGCATTGAGGTCGAGCCAAACAGCACACGAACATCGCCGTCGTTCATTGCCTGAATGACAGCCTTACGGCTTCGCTCCGTCTTACACTCCTGAATGAAGCGTATCTCATGCGCCGGAATACCGTAGCCCTCAATCAGCTTTCGCTTGATTTCGGAATAGACATTCCACTCGCCCGGCTTGTATGTGCCGAGATCGCTGAAAACAAACTGTGTGCCTTTCTGAGCATCGTATTTATTATAATACTGAGCAATCATTTTGGCACAATGGCTCGCCTTGTTGTTCGGATCATCCTCGTATGACGGGTCAATCATACGCATATCAAGAGCCATCTTTCGTGCATAATCCGTGGCGATAAGCATCTTGGCTTTCTCCTCGGTTTCCGACAATGGACCCCTGCCAAGAATAGTGGCGTCGCCACTCTCGGCAAACTTCATCAGCTTTTCAATGAACACTTCCTGCGCCGGTGTCGGCGGGATGTTGTGAAGAATCTCGTTCTTCTGCGGACGGTCAACGCCAACATCCTCTGCCGTTCGATAGTCGGTGATTTCATTATAGAATGCCGCCAGTTCCGGCACCTTGATGAAGTAGCGGAAACGCTCCTTAGGGACAATGTGGTTGGTAACATTGAACTCGAAGTCGGTTGTTTTCTTGGCGAAGATTGCCGCCCATGCGTCGAAGCATCGGATGTCCTGACGCTCCAGCTCATTGGGCCGGAGATACTTGAACAGCAGATACAGCTCGGTAAGAGAGTTACTGATTGTAGTGCCACTGAGAAAAGTAGCTCCGAGGTCTTTGCCGGTACGCTCCTGAATGGTGCGGATGGCATACAATAGGTTGAGTGCCCTCTGGCTTCCCTCACTGTTGCCTAAACCTGCCACACGGTCATGTCGGGTGTTAAACATCAGGTTCTTGAACTGATGCGACTCGTCCACGAAAATGTGGTCGATGCCCATCATTTTGAAATCTACGACAGCATCCTTGTTCTGCTCCATCTGATACTGGATTGTGGCTATCTTGGCGGTAAGGTTCTCCTTGCGCTTAATCAAGCCTTTGAGCATACCACGGCTGATGTCGTGTCCCTGCTGCTTCACTACTTCGAGGTTTTCCTCTACCGTGTCAAGTTCCGCCTGAAGAATCTGCTGCTGCATCTCCGGCGACTGCGGTATCTTGCCGAACTGGTCGTGCGACATTATCACGCAATCGTAGTCGTTGTTCTTGATCTGGTTGAAGAAATTGACTCGGTTGTCCGCCTTGAAACTCTTTTCATCGGCGAACAGGATGCGGGCGTTAGGATAAGCCGACTGATAGGTCATGGCAATCTCGGCTACGTTGGCTTTGAGACCGATAATCATCGGTTTGTGAGCCAGTCCGAGACGTTTCATTTCATGCGCTGCAATGCACATTATCAGCGTTTTACCACACCCCACTTCAAAATCACAGACACCGCCGCCGTTCTGTTTCAGCATCCATATACAGTCCTTCTGAGACTGATAAATGGAGCTGATTCCATAGCGGTCACCCAATATTTTCATATTGAGGTCAGGGAATGTCTGGTGGCTGCCGTCGTACTGCGGGCGCACGAAGCAGTTGAACTTGTTGTTATACAAGTCCACCAATCGCTCCTTGAACTCCGGCGACTGTGCCTCCAACCATTCTGAGAAACCGTTACGAATTTCATCAATCTTGGTGTTGGCGAGTTGGATAGCCTCGGTGTCCGGCACCTTGATGTCCCGACCGTCCTCATCCTTGCCGATTGATTTCTTTATGTCCGGCACGGTGTTGTGGAGAGCGTGTTTCAGAAGATTCATGCCGTCGTAAGTACGGTAGTAGCCTCTGACGCAGAACTCCTCCCATATCTTCATATTGCCACGGCTGTTGGTTGCTGAATACTCGTCCATTGAAGATGAATAGGCAATCTTTACGTCAGTTGCGTAGAGATACGACATATAGGCGGAGTAGATGCCGGTCGGGATCCATCGCTCACCGAAATTGAAGTCCAGTTCATCGAACTCGATGCGGCGGGGCCGGGCTTCCTCCAATGCCTTGAGAGAGTCCTGCGACAGGGCGATGAACGGCTCGATACCGTCATAGCCGGGGAATCCCTTGATGCGTTCTTCCTCGCGGTCAATCCATGCTTTGACTGCCTCGGCTTTAGCCACGACGTTTCCGGCTATGAATCGGTCTTTTATCTCGTAATTGCTGACAAGCGGATTGTAGTAGATGTGTCCGGCAAGGTTCTCAACTATTGCGTCCTCATCCATATCCACAAGCGACGACATATATTCAAGATTGACCTCTCCGTATTTGTTGAGGGATGCGGTCAGTGCCTCTAACGGTGTATCTACACTTGTAACCTCATCGAGAGCGAATGAAACGGGATGGTCAAAGATGTCAGCCTTGACAAACTGACCGTTCTCACCTCGCTCCAATGCCAGAGCGTCACGACCGTTAGCGTCCATGAGAATGAACTTGACATTCTGTTTCTCATTTAGGTTGCCATATCGGGCTACAAATTCATCGTAATACTGGTTAAGGTGTTCGCGCAGATGCTCCGATGGCTCATGTGTCTCCGCCTCGTAGTTGTAGAGCTGCTGGTATGTCTCGGACATGGTGATATACAGCATGGCGCGCTTCTCCTGTTCAGGTTTTAGACCGAGAGGCGTAAATGTGGCTCCTGACTTTCTAACATCTGACAGGAATCCGACCATGCCGTCTGCAACGACCATTGAGCCGTTCTTATGGAAGAACTGGATATCCTCCGAGAAAGGACGGGGCGACATATCGCGCTCAATGGGAATAGCCGTTACTTTCGGCTGTCGGGTACGACCTCCGGGAATGAAATCGCCTTCGGTCTTTTCGATATATGTCTCTCCGGGTGCTATTCCGGCGGCTTGTGCCGCTTCCTGTGCCTCGTGCGCCAGACGCATCTCCTCCATCTGGCGATGGGCAATCGACATCATTGTTTCATAGAATCCGTTGATAGGAGGATTGTCCTCCCAGTTCAAAGAGCCGTAAAATTCGAGTTCCTTTTCAGAGAGAGGACGGAATTTTTGAACAGGAATGTCTTTGACCGCTACGCTTGGTTTTGGTTTGGGAGCTTCCTCGCTGTGTCTGGGTTGCCGTTTCGGTTTGCCGATAGGCTCCAGCTCTCCGAAAAGATTGTAGGCGAAAAGACGCGGGTCGGGATTGTCCGAGTAATCGGGACTGCCATCGGTCTCTATCTCTTCGGAGGGTTCCGGCTTCGGTGGATCAACAGGTTTAGACTCTGCTTTAGGACTCTGGTTAGGCGTAACCGTCTCGACCACCTTTTGCCGGGGTGTCTTTTTCAGCTTCGGATCCTCCAACTGCTCGCAGATAGCCACACGTTTGCCTGCCCGCACAAGTTTTGGCAGATAGGTGTCAAGAGCATGATGCGGAAACCCAGCCAATTCAATGCGGTTGTCAAGGCCGTTCATTCGGCGCGTCAGAGTAATACCAAGTATTTCAGACGCTTCGATTGCGTCTTTGCCGAAAATCTCATAGAAGTCACCCACGCGGAACAGAAGAATGGCATCGGGATGCTTCTTCTTCATCTCCTGATACTGTTTGAGCAAAGGCTCATTCTTCTGTTCAATCTTCTCGGCAAGCGGTTTCTGTTTCGGTGATTCCGGCTTTACTTCGGGTGTCGGCTTTACCTCCGGCTTCGGTGTCGGAGTCGGCTTGACAGGGTCTGGCGTGGGAGGTTTTATACCATTGGAATTATACAGCTCCAGATTCAGACGCAGGTGCAGCGATTCATCAAGAGCCTTGCGCAAGTCCTCGGCTATACCATCAACTCCGCCTTCATGTTTGTAGATGATTGCTGGTTTACCGAATTGATCTGTGCCGACTTTAGCATCAGTGCATATCACATTCTGGGGAAACGCCTGAAAGAACTTGTTGCCAGACACTTTCGTACCACGGTCAACGACCGACTGGATGAAAAACTCCTCATCAGCCGACAACGCCTTCTTACCTGTATGCTTCTGGAGAATGATAAGGTCTGACCCGGCATCGGTTCCGGCATTATCGCTGAAAGTGTTGTTCGGCAAACGCAGAGCCGCCACGAGGTCAGCACGCTTCACAAGCTCCATCCTCACAAAAGGGCTGGCAGCATTCATCACACCCTGGGACGCAATGAACGCAACCAAACCGCCCTCACGCACTTGGTCAAGTGCTTTGAGGAAGAAGTAATTGTGAATGGTCTTGGTCGCCTGACGGTAGGCAATCTCCTTGCTCACAGCATACGCAGGGTCAGGAACAGCAAAATCTCCGAAAGGAACATTTGAGGCAGCGACATCGAAATAGCCGTTGAAGTCACGCTCGATTTTCTCGAAGCCTTCTATGCGGGTCAGAATGGACGGATGCAGCGCCGAAAGGATTTTGCCCGTGAGCAAATCCTTCTCATACGCCAATACCTCGGCACCGGGGTATCGGTCATTGCGCAGAAAAGAGTCGATGAAAGCACCCTGACCGGCAGAGGGTTCCAGAAAACTTTTCACCTCGACGCCGGCGTATTTCAATGAATCAGAAATGGCATCAACGATGCGGTTGTCGGTATAGAAAGCCGTCAGCACCGATGCTTTCAGAGAGTCCATATAACGTGCAAACTCCCTGTCATCCTTTGAATAGTCATGGATAAGGCGACGCAGTTCAACGGTCGGAGCAAACAGTTCGATGTCCGATTTGCTCCACTTGGCAGCATCAGCCAGTTCGTTGGCATCGTTGAGTATGCACTTCATCCCGCCGAAGCCGGCATACTTCCGAAGTATATCGCGCTCCTCGGCATTCTGCGCCGAGCGTCCGGCGACACCGAGGCGAAAGGCAAGTCTTATCGCCTCGATGTTGTCGCGCATAACTTTTAGTCTGTTATATGCCATATCAGTGGAAATAGGTTGTGAAGTAGTCGTCGATTACGCCGAGCAGCTCGGTCTTGAATGCCTCGTACTCCGCTGAATACACGGGGTACAGATCGGGAGAATACCTCTCACGATACTCTTCGAGGACATCATCCATATCGGAGATGAAAAAGTCGTAGCCTTCTTCCGGACAGTAGTCGGAGAGGATTTCTTGGACGAGAGCATCGAAGGAGTCGGACTCATAACCCTGCATGAGAGCTATCATAGCCAGTTCCTCGGCAGTGGGCACATCCACCCCTCCGCGTCGCGCCTCCCAGAACACCTCGTATGCCTGATCTGCGCGGGCGTTGATGAAGCTGAGGTCCTCTGCTTCAGGGTAGTTGTTGCGAGAGAGAAAGTTTGACAGGAAGCGGATGTATGCGTCGAGTGTATTTTTCATAATTGTAGCTGTTTAGGCGTTTTCGGATTTGTTTTTGCTGACCACCTGAGTATTCCCAGCGGCATTGATTATCACTTGGGCTTTGAAAGTCTTGCCGCTACGGGCGCGGAAACCTCCGATGAACGGTGTCGAGCCGGTCTTGACGAGCGATGCGAGCTCCTCGTGGGTAAGCGTCACGCCGTAGAACTGGCGGAACACATAGTGACCGCATTCCGGATTGTCGCACATCGCCACTCTGCCGAATGTCTTCATCACGCCCTCTGAGCAATGAGGGCACGGGATGTCTTCCTCCATTCTGGGGAAGAGCTTTGCCGAGGCGAGAATTCCAGCCGTCACATCGCGGGTGAACTGTTTGAGTTGGTTGTCGTATGCACTCGTTGAGAGTACATCACGGGCGACTTCCTTCATCAGATTGTCCACCTTGACCACCTCGCCGATGTCGGCAATCTTCATCTCCTTGATAATGCTGTAAAGCAGACGACCCTTGGTAGTGAGCGAAATGCGCCCCCATGCGTCGCGCTCGATGAGACCGCTGGATTCCAGATGGACGATGTCTTTGGCAATTCCGTCAGAATAGACTGTGCCACGTATTGCAAGAAGATCCTCGATGAGAGTGGCGTCCGTGTAGTCTTCGGGCATCGGAGACTTTGCGGTACAAGAACCGGTTGAGAAGATGTCTGTCGCCTCACCTTCGGAGAGTACAGGCATCGGCTGGGATTTCATCAGCGTATCGGGGAAGAGCGAGTGCCAGCCTTTGGTCCTGTAGGCTTCGCCTCTCCATTCGTAGCGGACGCCCTCGCACTCAATGATGACACGGGTACGGATAACCACAGCGTCCTTGCTGAATGCCTGATACATCCTCTTGACGATGAGATGATAGATGCGGCTCATGTCGTCATCGAGAACCAGAGGAGGCACGCCGGTAGCCACAATGCCGTGAGTGCCGTACTTGCTCTTATCGACTGCTCGACCGGGAGCCACGCCGATATTCGCCATTGCCACGGATGCGTAGTTGCTGTATGACAGCATCTTCTCCAGTACCTTGCGACATTCCTGATATTTGCGCTGGGGTACGGTACTTCCGGCTGCGACGGGGAAAGAAATGAGTTTTCTCCCGAAGAGACGGTGCGCCGCCTCATAGGTGCGCAGCGGAGTCATGCCGAAGATGCGTGCCGCGTCAAGCTGGAGGTTGATGAGGTTGTAGAGCTTTGGAGTCTTGACTTTCGCTTCGATTTTCTCCACGGAGAGGATCTTGACCTCGGATGTGGACTTGGGAGAGACATCGTTGGGGTCGATACTGCGGAATGGGAAGATGTTTCCGTCACGGTTCTTGATTGCGATAGTCGTGTAGTTGGCGGATGTCTGCTCGGCACACTTGACCATAAGGTTACGGTCGGCAATCATCTTCAGGACGGATGCGCTGGTGCGTCCGATGCGGTAAGTGCCACGGCCGGCGGCGAAAGCGAGAGCACGACGGGCATTCACACCCACGAGCCAGTCCGCTTCATCCCGGAGTCGAGCCGCCTGATACCACTTGTCATAGTTCTCTGCCGGCATAGTATAGGATATTGCGCGGTTGAGACCTTTCATTGTCAGGTCGTTGATGATGGCACGGCTGTAAGGAAGCGTGCAGCGCAGATAGGAGTAGAGATAGCGGAAACTCATCTCACCCTCCTGTGTGGGCTCGACTGCCACGATGATGCTTTCGCTCTTGGCAAGCAGCGACTTTATGATGTCGAGCTGTGCGTTTGCCTCCGGAGTCATGGACTCGCCGTTCTGACGGTAACGTGTGGTAACACCGAGAGTGAGATATTTGGGAAGGTGAGGGAAGCTCTGGTCGCGGAACCAATAGGATGCCTGACCGCGAGGGGTCGAGATTTCCACCATCTTGGGAGTCATCCAGGTGATGTAATATTTACTGCCGTAGAAGTAGCGGTTGCCTTCGTCGTCGTTGGCGGTGGCACGTGCGATTGCGAGTGCGGTTGTCTTATTTTGGGCTATGATTGTAATCATAACTATTTGTGTTTGTGGGTTTTTGATTTGAATTTCATTGTTCCGGAAAGGGTATAAGAATGGCTCGCAGATGCTTTCACACCTGCGAGCCATGGTGTGAGTATCAGCTGATTAGAGCTTCTGCCCAGACTTCTTTTTCTGTTCCGGCTTGGGCTGGGTCTGTCCCTGTTCGAGAGGTTCCTTCAACCCCTTTGTCGCCTCGTTGGTCTTACCCTGCGAGTTGACCGCGACCTGCGTCTTACTCTCCTCCGCCGGCGTGATGACCTTGGCATTGTCGGGGTCGGAGTTGTATGTGTAAGGACGCTGTTTGTCGGGATTGAAGCGGATGTAGATTGTGCTTGGCACACCTTTGGCATCCGGGACGCCATCGACCTTGATGGTCTTTCCGGCGACATAATCCGCTTTCTGCTGGTCAGAGAACTCTACTCCCTTCCATTTGCCGAGAGGCTTGATGCTGCCGTCGTTCAGAACCCAGTTGTTGGTATTCTTTTCGGCGGGTGCCTCCTGCTTTTGGTCTTGGGATTGCGACCTCTGCTGACCGAGGCGGGCATGGACGGGAACGAACTCCGCCTTTTGCTCTGCCGCGCTCACCTGTAGGACTGCCGGGAAAGTCTTGCCGTCTTTGAGCGTCACCTCCTTGTGGAGCTGTTTGCCCGATTTCAGCAATCCGATTTCCTTTGGTGTCAGTTCCGTCTCTCCAATCTTGTTGCGGATATAGAGAGCCGACACCGGGAGAGCGATAAGCTCGTTGGTCTTGCGGTCGATGCTGACATAGCTGGGAATCGTATTCCCTTTTGCATCTTTCAGGTCGATAACCCTGCCGAGGTTGCCTGTCGTTTTCAGCATCTCCTTGTCTTCCTTCGTGAACTTCACGCCGTGAAACTCATCGTTGAGATTGGGTTCCTGACGGATAAAGTGCGGGACCACCTTGATACTTCCGTCGGGATTCTCGTACAGTGAGAGTCGAGCCTCCAGCTCGTATTTCTCATTGCCGAAAGTAGGAGTGACTTTCACAAGGTCGGACATCCGGTTATTGACCATGTTGCGGAGATTCTGCTCACCGATTGACTCCTTGGTAATCCCCCATGCCGCAAGATTATCCCAGTTGATTTTGGATTCGTCAATCTGCTTGAAGCGTTGGGGTTCCTGAGTCTGGGCAGTGTCCGGTGCCGGATTGACAGCCTCGGAGACCGTTTCCTTCTGCACCTCTTTCGGTGCGCCGTCGGGCATCTTCACCTTTGCCTCGGCGAGCATATCCTTCGCTCCGGGCATATCGGGATTCTGCACCATCTGGTTGACCGCGAAACCCATCGTGGGAACTTGATCTGCCGGCACCTTGAAGAAGCCGAAGATTGTTGGATTCTTACACTGGGCGGTAAAGTTCCGCAGAAAGTTGTCGAGAATGTCGGCGTGTCGGTCGAATGTCAGGAATTTAGCTGCCTTCGCGGGGTCTTCCATTTGTGGTGTACCGTCAGGTTTCATGCCGGTAACCACACCGGACTCACCCGTCTGGCTGTTGTGGGCAATCAGTGCGTCTTGTTTCTTCAAATCTTGTTCTTGCATCTTGAATTGTCAGATGTTTTGGAGGTTCACAGATTTGTCCCGTGGGGACCTCTTTTTCTATTGGCTTAGGATGTTTGATACCCAGAGCCACGGCAAACTCCCGGAAGAAATCTATCAGGTCTTGACCGCAATACCAGATTCGGGAGCCTTTTGTGCCAGTTTTGCTTTGATAAGCGCGTAGTCCGTACAATTTACGCCATTTACGGAGAGTCTTATCGCTGCAAGAGAAAATCTTCTGTACTTGCCATTCGGGATACATGGCATCCGGTCTAATGCCATACGTCTCTTGTGGCTTTTCGGGCAGCATGGGCGTTGGCGCCGCATTGATCGCCAACCTGTCCATACCATCCGCAATGCGGGTGAGAAGACTTATAAAGTCACCGGCTTGCTTAGCGGTTATCACAATGGTGACAGTATTTTTATCTTGTATCGTAGTTATATCCATTTTTTCGTCGATTAAAACTTACGATGCAAAATTACTGCCTCGCCAAAAGTTAACTTTTACGGTTGCTTTCAACCGGGTAGCGATTGCGTAATATAAATTTCAGCGAGTGGTCAACTCTCTGAAATCAAAGATGTTTTGTGTGGCGTTGAAGTCCAAATTTCCATTACCCGGTTGGCATTATCCGAGTATTTTTCAGCCCAGTTTTACTTCAAATCGAGCAGATGACGCAGTTCAGGGTCGGCGGCAATGCGCATTTTCTCCTCTGCAACTATCTTTTTCACCTGTTCCTTGATGGCTCGATAGTTGGTCTGTATGGCACTTTCCATAACATCATCACCGTTTTCATCAATGAAATTGGTGACGATGGGAAGTTGCTTGTACGCCTTTTCTTCCAACTTGACTTTCTCGCTGTCCACTACAATCTCGGCATGGAAGATTTTCTGGTCTATACGTTCTCCGAAGTTATCGGAAACGGCACCGACAAACATACCCTGCGACAATCCGCTGATTTTACTCGGTGGTATGAGGCTGTCCATCTGAGTGTTGATTGATGTCGATACATCCTGACGGTTGATGGAGATTGACTGACGCTTCTGAAGCACCTTGCCGAAACGCTCGGACAGCGTTTTGGCTGTTGAACCCACGACCTGTCCGGAGAATATGTTGCCGACTGTGTTCATTACTACCGCCGCCTCCGGCTTGCCGTAGTCACGTTCCAACTGGGAGAAGTCCTGAAAGCCGAGACATACTGCGACCTTGTTGCTTCGGGCCGTGGCAATAAGGTTGTCAAGACCCTTGAAGTATATCGTCGGCAACTCATCAATAACCACGCCCGATTTAAGCATACCTTTCTTATTGATGAGCTTGACGATACGGGAATTGTAGAGACCGAGAGCCGCGCCATAGATATTCTGACGGTCGGGGTTATTGCCGACACAGAGTATTTTCGGAGCCTGCGGGTTATTGATGTCGAGAGTAAAGTCATTGCCCGACATTACCCAGTAGAGCTGCGGAGAAATCATACGCGACAAAGGGATCTTTGCCGATGCAATCTGTCCCTGCAACTGGTCTGCGGCTCCTCCCTGCCATGCGTCCATGAACGGCGACAGATAGTTCTCCAGCTCCGGATATGAGGATAATATCGGGAAAATGTCCTCATAGCGGCGGTTAAGGAACTCGATGGCATGAGGGAAGGTACAGTAGATACCTCCTTTATAGAGTTTGAGATACCATATAATACTCGCCAACAGAATGATAGGTGATTCCACGAAGAAATCGCCCTGTTTCTGAATATCGGGTAAGTCAAGGGCATTGCTGCCCCCTTCTCCCCTAAGAACCGTACGTGAGAGTTTCCCCTCATACGGCTCAAGCAACTCAATATTTCTATTTGTTGTTAGAAATCGGCTCATACTTTCAACATTTTCGTTTATTTCGCTTGTAGCAGTTGTTGTGGACAAGTTGCCGTACAATCGAACCACCAACAGATATTTCGTTGACGTTCCATGCTTTTGTACAGTCTATTTCCTTGCCACATAACGGACAAATCCGGTTCTGCTTGTTCCATAAATATAAGAGAGACTTACGTCCTTTGAGAGATTCCAGCATTTGTTGCTCCTTACGCTGAGAGAAATAATCATCGTATTCCGGGTCAAAAGGATTTGCCTCTCCCTTGACTTGCTTGTACGGAGTATAATGTATATCCGACAATCTTTTAAGGGTCAGGTAGTTCACTTTCATACTTTTCGTTTCATATTTCCACGCAAACGTCCATTTGCGTCCCCGAATTTCATGCCAATACCTGTCTGCGACCCAAGACTTGCGTTTCTTAGGGTGACGACGTAAGGCCCATTTCTTCGTGAGATTATAAATGTGGTAGTCGCAACCATGAAAAGCATCGGTCGATGCACCATATCGGTAATAGTTACCCCATCCTGTAATTACAGGATTGAGCATTCGTATCAGCGATTCCTGCTTACACATCTTATGTCCTTTGACTATGTCACTGATTTTTGCCCTAAAGCGTTTCTGTGCGTCTTTGGACGGAGATGTGTATAGCTTTTTGCCGAACTTCCTTACATTGAAACCCAAGAAATCAAATCCGTCATATATGTTCGTAATAGTAGTTTTCTCTTCGGATAAGGTAAGACCTCTTTCTTTGAGAAATTCTATCACTATTGGTTTGACTTCGTTTTCCAATAGTTCCTTATCTCGGCCTGTGATTATAAAGTCGTCAGCATAGCGAATAAGATTTACCTTGTAATGGAATGTCTTGTTGTTACGCCATAGTCTTTTGAATCTTTTAGCCAAGAGCGGCTGAAGCCCGTCAAGTACCATGTTTGCAAGTGTCGGTGATATGATACCTCCTTGTGGCGTACCCTCTTCTGTCGGGAATAGTTTTCCGTTGAACACAGCTCCACATTTCAACCATTTTCTGAGTATTGTCTTATCCATAGGGATATTCTCAATGAGCCAGTCGTGGCTGATGTGGTCGAAACAGCCTTTTATATCTCCCTCCAAAATCCATTCGGGAGAATGTTGGCGGTTTAAAACCGTATCAATCTGACGGATTGCGTCCATTGTCCTGCGCTTCTTTCGGAAGCCGTAGGAGAAACGGTCGCCTGTCGTTTCGGCTATCGGTTCCAATGCCATGAGATATAAAGCCTGCATCGCCCTGTCTTTCATGGTCGGTATTCCCAACGGTCGGAGTTTACCGTTCTTTTTCTTGATGTGAACCCTACGGAGTGGCTGCGGATTGTAGCCACGGCGTTTCAGTTCACTGATTGCTTTGTACTTGCGCTTGGGAGAGTCCCAAAGCTGTTTATCTACTCCAGACGTTTTCTTCCCTTTGTTGGAAGTAACCCTCTTTACAGCCAATGCCTTGGCGTAAAAAGAGTGAGTGAGCATCCATTGCAAGGCTTTCACCTTGTTATGTCTGCCTTCTTTCTGAGCCTTTACAATACGCGCTTGAAGCTTTCGGACATAGGCTTCGCACTTGGACCAGTTCATACCGTCCCAAGTCAGATTCCTGTTGTCAGCAGGCGCACACGATGTCTTAGTTTCGTTCATTTGCTTTCCTCCTTTTGAAAGTTCTAAAAGTTATCTTGTAAAGAGTTACCATATACGGAAGTCTGCCCACTTTCGTGTCGGATGATGTTATCCACAATCAGCCCGTGATGTCGATTCAATCCGTATCCTCCCCATTACAGGGAGGCGTTCGCTTTCTCCGTTATCTCATACCTGCACCCCTTTCGGCTTGCCTTGCGGTTCGCTTACTCGCGTTGTTACGAGAGAGATACAGGCTTGCCCTGTTCCACGTAATTGACAAAAGGATAGTTTAGGTTCTGTCAAGTCCACCGGCAGTGCCATGTCCGTGTAACCCCAACATGGGCAGGGGTTATCCGACTGCTTACCTTTTGGTGAGAGCTAAAGTATCTTCCGCTCCTTCAAACCTCACGATGGCTAAAGACAGTTCACTTATGTTAACCATGCTATCCAGCCTCGCCACTCGGCAGTATGATACTAACCGCCCTTGACGTTCCCTCACGGTTCAGTCTTGTCCTTTCGGAGAGTGTACTTTGTCCTATAAGCTTGGCACAACCCATCACTGGAGATGCACCTTATAGTAGGCTACCGCTGACGGAACAGCGGGTTAAATCATGCAACTAATATCACTGTTTAACAATCAATTACGCGACTTTACAGGTCACACCCACGTCTTGTTGAGATTGAGCATTATGGTGTACGCCGATTCGTATGCGTCCGCTATGTCGGTCATGAATGCCGGCGCGATTGGATTGCATCGGTGGCTCCGTCTGGGGTCATCGAAATTTATCACATAGAACTTGGCCCCTTTGGGATATTTGTCCTTGTTCTTCAGAAAATGATTATAAACGATTGTACTGAGGTCTGCGAATTTGAAGTGTAGGCTAAGCACCCGGCGCCGTGTCATATAATCATGACCGGTTTCCAAATACTCGCCTCCGAACCGGACGTACACCTTCCAGCGTATCCGGCTCTCCGTTTTGATATTCAGTC
>NZ_CAJTCF010000081.1:0-17299 GCF_910574735.1 Duncaniella muricolitica
CCGCTTCGATACCACCGTCTCCAGTTGGAAAGGTTGGAATTTCCTCGCTTTTATCGTTATTTTCCTTAAAAAATTTCACAAATCAAATTAGTTTAAACAACTTCAGTTTATGCATAGCTCCGTCTCACGACCATAGCAAGGCCGGGCTCGAACATGCAAAAAAATTAGAGTTTATGTACAACAGACCTATACATAAACTCTAAACTCTTAACTTTAAACTTTCAATACACTGAGAGCGGCATCGTAGGCAGGCTCGTCGGTGATTTCATGAACGAGGTCGCGGAAGATGACACGGCGGTTTTCGTCAAGAATGAGCACACAACGGGCCAGAAGTCCGGCCAAGGGTCCGTCAACGAGCTGAAGCCCATATTTCTGTCCGAAAATCGGCGAACGGAATGCCGAGCCGAAGAGCACATTCTTAATGCCCTCGATTGTGCAGAAACGCCCCATGGCAAAGGGAAGGTCCATAGAGACACATATCACCACTACGTCATCGAGCTTGGCCGCCTCCTCGTTGAAGCGTCTTACCGAGCGGGCGCAGACTTCGGTGTCGAGGCTGGGAAATACGTTGAGCACTACACGCTTGCCGGCAAAGTCGGAGCAAAGTATCTGTGAGAGGTCGGGACCGGCAAGATGAAAGCATGGCGCGGTCTCGCCCACACCAGGCACGGTGCCGCAGGTGTGGCAGGGCTGGCCTTTGAAGAGAATGGTTTCCATATTATTGAGAGTTATTGATTTGGTAGTTTTCAAGAAAAGCAGAGCCCGCTCACAGGAGGGCTATTGACTGTAAAACAACTGTAGAGAGGTCGGAGTTGTAGCCGAGCAACACATTTTTCACCATCCCCGAAGGCGCGGCGAGAATAACCACCGGGAGCGACGAGGCCCCGCAGTCGCGGGCAAGCGAGCGGGCATTGAGCAGAAGATGTTCGCCGGGACGCGTCTGCCCAACAAGCTCCTCGGCACGGTCGGCATTGGTGCCGGTCACAGCCCAGATAATATCGGCAGGGATTGTCGATGAGTCTATGGCCGCACGCAGGTCGCGCACTATATCAGACGAAAACGACGTATCGGGGTCAAGCAGAGCCACTACCGTAGGTGCGCGGAAAGCCTGGCCCCGCTGATGGGCATAACGTTCGCCCGTGGCGGTGGGGAGAGTAAAGGTGGGAAGCGGCGTATCGCGGAGATTCTCGATGCGGAAATTGCTCTCGCGATATTTCTCAAAGTGCTCGGGATAGAGGGCGAGCAGGCTCTCTTCACTCATAGGGGTATCGGCGTCCGGAGCAGGGGCATAGTTCACGGTGATGGTCTGCTCGGTGATCGACGCAGGATTGCTCTCGATGTCAATACGCAGAGGCAGATGCGTATCGCGGTCAAACCAATAGGAAGCCTGACGCACACGCTCGCCGCGCACATCCATCACAGCCTCGAGACACATGGCCGGACGTCCGTCAAGCGTGGTCTCCTTAGGCTCGGAGAGTGTATAGAGCGTATCGGCAGCCATAGCCCGGAGATCGCGTGCTATGTAGGCCGGAAGGAGCTCGACAAACTGTGTGGCCTCCTGCACTCCGGGCTGTCGGCGCGAAGCTGTGGCCGGCATGAACGGCGCAGGGTCCCAGGATGTGTGATATTCACGCAGCCGATGGTCACGATAGCGATAGAGGTTGCCGGTAAAGTAGGAAGTCCACCCCTCGGTCGGCCCTGACGGTGTGTCGAGCTGCCAGCCTATGAGATAAGCACAGGGCGACAGCGTGTCGGCGGGAGTCGGCACAGAGGAGAGATTAAGCCGATACACCACATCATCGTCACGGCTGGGAAGTGTGACACTGTAAGTAACTGACGCGTTATAGGCGGGGGCCGCTGACAAGCCCTCTATAATGTCAGCAATCCCCCGGGCCGAAAGGCTCAGGGGACTTAACGCTGCTAACACCATTAACAATCTTGCTATCCCTTTCATAAACAATAGTTGGTACGTTCATTATATACAACGGAGCGAGGCGGACAATGGTTCACGGTTTTGCTAAAAAACTCAGCAAAATTTCAAACGGCTCCTGACAAATCAAAAAGGACAAAAGAGACACAAGCCACACAGGGCTCATGTATCCTTTGTCCTTTTGAGACTTTTGTAATCCCGCAGGGGATTAGTCCTTCTTCACTATGCGACGCTCCTTGATACGGGCCTTCTTGCCTGTGAGGCTGCGCAGATAGTAGAGCTTGGCGCGACGCACCTTGCCATACTTGTTGATAGTGATCGAGTCGATGAAGGGAGACTCGAGGGGGAAGATACGCTCTACACCGATGTTGTCGGAGATTTTGCGTACTGTGAAGCGTTTCTTGTCACCTTCGCCCGAGATGCGGATAACCACACCGCGATACTGCTGGATACGCTCCTTGTTGCCTTCCTTGATGCGGTAAGCTACTGTGATAGTGTCGCCCGGCTGGAAGTCGGGGTGCTGCTTGCCGGTGGCAAATGCCTCGTTGACAACCTTAATTAAGTCCATTTTTCTATACGTATATTAAAAATGTTAACAATGCCGCAATGTAGCGGGCAGCATGTCCCGTCCAGAGATTGCGGATTTACAGGCTGCAAAGGTACATAAATTAATTTAAAATGGAAAATTTAAAGTGTAAAATTATTGATGTTGTGCACATTATGCGATACCGATAGCCACATATGACACGACAGCAGAGTGAAATAATGTTAAAAATACCAAAAACTTTTATCTAAATATCCCTATTTCGAGGCTTTTACACATATTATTAGTAACTTTGCAAACGCTAAGTCACGGAGGAGGCCACCCAGCTTCCTCCTCCTTTTTTATGTTTCCCATTATGATTGACAAGGAGAAAATCGCGGCACTCGTAGAGCAGGCCATAGAAAATACAGACGCATATGTGGTGGAGCTGACAGTGTCGGCCGACAATGACATCGTGGTAGAGCTTGACTCGGCCACCGGCGTCGACCTTGACTTCTGCACCGAAGTGAGCCGCAAGCTCAACGACGCGCTCGACCGCGACGTAGAGGACTATTCGCTCGAAGTGGGCACAGCATCGCTGTCGGCCCCGTTTAAGGTGAAGCAGCAATATGACAAGCATATAGGCGACGAAGTGGATGTCCTGACCCGCGACGGCCGCAAGCTCAAGGGCACACTCACGGCAGTGAGCGAGGACGGCTCGACTTTTACAGTCGAAATCACCCGCAAGGTCAAGGAGCCGGGAGCCAAACGCCCCGTGATGGTTACCGAGCCCGAGACTCTGGCCGTAGCCGACTGCAAGCAGGTGACATATCACTTCGACTTCAAATAACCAAACGATTATCAAGAAACAATATAAAAACAAATATACCTTAATATATAATATATTATGGCCAGAAAAGAGGAAGCTCCCAACATGGTGGAGCGGTTTGCCGAATTTAAAGAACTCAAGAATATCGACAAGACCACTATGATCAGTGTGCTTGAGGAGTCGTTCAGAAACGTGCTCGCCAAGATGTTTGGCACCGACGAGAACCTCGATGTCATCATGAACCCCGACAAGGGCGACGTGCAGATATTCCAGAACCTCGAGGTAGTGCCCGACGGCGAGGTCACCAACCCCAACCTCCAGATATCACTGTCGGACGCACGCGCTGACGAAGACCCCGACGTGGAGATCGGCGAGGAGCACACCAAAGAGATATTCTTTGCCGACTTTGGCCGCCGCGCCATCCTCAATCTGCGCCAGACCCTCCAGTCAAAGATTCTCGACCTCCAGAAAGAAGCCATCTATGCCAAATTCAAGGAAATGGAAGGCGAACTGGTGTCGGGCGAGGTATATCAGACCTGGAGCCGCGAGACCCTCCTCATGGACGACGAGAAAAACGAGTTGCTTCTGCCCAAGCACGAATCAATCCCCGGCGACTTCTTCCGCAAGGGCGAGACCGTGCTGGCCGTAATCTCCAACGTCGACAACAAGAACAACAATCCCAAGATTACCGTATCGCGCACAAGCGACGTGTTCCTGCGCCGCCTCTTCGAGCGTGAAGTCCCCGAGATACTCGACGGCCTCATCAGCATCAAGGCAGTGGCCCGCATCCCCGGCGAACGCGCCAAGATAGCCGTAGAGAGCTTTGACGACCGCATCGACCCCGTGGGCGCATGCGTGGGCGTAAAAGGCTCGCGCATACACGGTATCGTCCGCGAGCTCCACAACGAGAACATCGACGTAATCAACTATACAGCCAACCCCTCGCTCTTCATACAGCGCGCGCTCAGCCCCGCCAAAGTATCGTCGATACACCTTGACGAAGAGGCCAAGAAAGCCGAAGTGTTCCTGCGCCCCGAAGAGGTGTCACTCGCCATCGGCAAGGGTGGCATGAACATCAAGCTCGCCTCGATGCTCACAGGCTACACCATCGACGTTTACCGCGACACCCCCGAGCAGGTGGACGAAGACATCTACCTCGACGAGTTCAAGGACGAAATCGACGGCTGGGTCATCGACGCCCTCAAGAACATGGGTTGTGTAACTGCCAAAAACGTACTCAACACTCCGCGCCAGATGCTCATCGACCAGGCCGACCTCGAGGAAGACACCGTCGACAATGTCATCGCCGTGCTCAAGGCTGAGTTTGAGGACGAACCCGAGACTGAGACAGAGCCCGAATCTGAATCAGAGGGACAGGAGGCTTTATAAAGTTTAAAGTTTAGAGTTTAGAGTTTAAACTTTAGACCACACTCCGCCCCATCACATCAACGATTAAAACAATAGCTTCGTTAACAACATTATATGCCGAGAATAAAAATAAGTCAAGCCGCCAAGGAATTTAACGTCTCCATCCCCACCGTGGTGGAGCAATTACAGAAAAAAGGCATCTCCATCGATGCCAACCCTAACACACGTATCGACGAAGCCGCTTACGACATACTTGTGGAGGCCTTCCAGCCCGACCGCAAAGTGCGCGAGCTCATCGAAAAGAAGCGTCACGACAAGGAGGCCGAGAAGTCTTCCCCTGCCTCGCAGGATGAGGTAAAGATAGCCGCCCCCAGTCCCGGCATAGAATTTAAGGTGCTCGGCAAGATTGACCTTGACGCCAACAACAATGCCGTCAAGGAAAAGGCTCCTGCCCGCGAGGCAGCCGCTCCGGCCCCCGCGCCCGCAGCCAAGGCCGAGACTCCCAAAGAGGAGAAGAAGCCCGAAGCTCCCGCGCCCGTAAAGGCTGAAGCTCCCAAGGAGGAGAAGAAGCCCGAAGCTCCCGCGCCCGTAAAGGCCGAAGCCCCCAAAGAGGAAAAGAAGCCCGAAGCTCCCGCGCCCGTAAAGGCCGAAACTCCCAAGGAGGAGAAGAAGCCCGAGGCTCCCGCGCCCGTAAAGGCCGAGACTCCCAAAGAAGAGAAGAAGCCCGAAGCTCCCGCGCCCGTAAAGGCCGAAGCTCCCAAAGAAGAGAAGAAACCCGAAGCCCAGGCTGAGCCTGCAACGGCATCGGCAGAACCCGAAGTGTTCCGCTACAGCCCCGAGCCCCAGTTGACCGGCCCCAAAGTGCTCGGTCACATCGACCTCACATCGCTCAACCAGTCGACCCGCCCCAAAAAGAAAACCAAAGAGGAGCGTCGCAACAGCCGCAACGGTCAGGCCGGCGCGCAGGGCGCACAGGGTGGTCAGGGCGCACAAGGCTCCAACAACAACCGCAAGAAGCGTCAGCGCATCGGCGGCAAAGAGAAAATCGACATCGAAAAGGCCGGCAAGCAGAATCCCGAAGGCGGCAACCGCAGCGGACAAGGCGGCGGTGGCAACCATCAGGGCGGACAGGGCGGCAACAACCGCGGCGGCAATGACCGCGGACGCGGCAAAGACCGCAACAAGCGTCCCGTACACGCCGAAGTCAACGAGGAGGACGTACAGAAGCAGGTGCGCGAGACTCTTGCCCGCCTCACCTCCAAAGACAAGGGCCAGAAGAAGGGCGCGAAGTGGCGTAAAGAGAAGCGCGAAGCCTTTGCCAACCGCGCCAACGAGGCGGCAGCCGAGGCAGCAGCCGAAAGCCGCGTGCTCCAGATAACCGAATTTGTGACAGCCAATGACCTTGCGGTGATGATGGACGTGCCCATCAACAACGTTATCGCTACCTGCATGAACATCGGCGTGATGGTATCGATCAATCAGCGTCTTGACGCCGAGACCATCAACATCGTGGCCGAAGAGTTTGGCTTCACCACCGAATATGTATCGGCCGAAGTGTCGGACGCCATACAGCAGGAGGAGGACAGCGAGGAAGACCTCACCACCCGTCCGCCGATCGTGACCGTCATGGGCCACGTGGACCATGGCAAGACCTCGCTGCTCGACTATATCCGCAACGCCAACGTAATCGCCGGCGAGGCCGGAGGCATCACCCAGCACATCGGAGCATATAACGTAAAACTCTCCGACGGACGCCACATCACATTCCTCGACACCCCGGGCCACGAAGCCTTCACCGCCATGCGTGCCCGCGGAGCCAAGGTAACCGACCTCTGTATCATCATCGTGGCAGCCGACGACAACGTCATGCCGCAGACCATCGAGGCCATCAACCACGCCTCGGCAGCCGGCGTGCCCATCGTGTTTGCCATCAACAAGATTGACAAGCCCACAGCCAACCCCGACAAAATCAAGGAGGAGCTGGCCCAGATGAACTATCTCGTCGAAGAGTGGGGCGGAAAATATCAGAGCCAGGACATATCGGCCAAAAAAGGCATCGGTGTAGACGAACTCATGGAGAAAGTGCTCCTCGAGGCCGAGATGCTCGACCTCAAGGCCAACCCCGACCGTCGCGCCGTAGGCTCAATCATCGAGTCGTCGCTCGACAAGGGCCGCGGCTATGTAGCCACCGTGCTCGTGCAGAACGGCACACTCCGTGTGGGCGACGTGATACTCGCCGGCACACACTTCGGCAGGGTGAAGGCCATGTTCAACGAACGTAACCAGCGCATCAAGGAGGCCGGACCGGCCGAACCGGCTCTCATACTCGGTCTGGACGGCGCACCCACCGCAGGCGACACCTTCAACGTGATGGAGACAGAGCAGGAAGCACGCGAGATAGCCGGAAAGCGTCTGCAACTGCAGCGCGAACTCGGACTCCGCACCGCCAAGCGCACCACTCTCGAGGAAATCGGACGTCGCCGCGCCATCGGCAACTTCCACGAGCTTAACATCATCGTCAAGGGTGACGTGGACGGCTCTATCGAAGCCCTCTCCGACTCGCTCATCAAGCTCTCGACCGAGGAAATCAAGGTCAATGTGCTCCACAAGGCCGTGGGAGCCATCTCGGAGAGCGACGTCACACTGGCCGCCGCATCCGACGCCATCATCATCGGCTTCCAGGTGCGTCCCTCGCAGGCCGCACGCCGTGCAGCCGAGCACGACGGCGTGGAGATACGTCTCTACTCAGTCATCTACCAGGCCATCGAAGAGGTCAAGGACGCAATGTCGGGCATGCTTGCTCCCGAAATCAAGGAGGAAGTCACCGGTACAGCCGAAGTGCTCCAGACATTCCACATCTCCAAAGTGGGCACCATCGCCGGAGCCATCGTGCGCGAGGGCAAAATCAAGCGTGGAAGCAAGGTGCGCCTCATCCGCGACGGCATCGTGCGTTACACCGGCGAACTCGGTTCGCTCAAGCGCATGAAGGACGACGTCAAAGAAGTTACCTCGGGCTATGACTGCGGTCTCTCTATAGCAGGCTACAACGACATCCAGGAAGGCGACATCATCGAAGGCTTCGAAGAAGTCGAGGTAAAGAAGAGCCTCTGAGAAAAAGAGTGAATAATTGAATGTTGGATTTTGGATGCCGTCACATCGACATTCAGGATTCAACATTCAACTTTAAAAAACATCTTAACGGAACAGACATTCTGACGATGAGCGAATTTATGAACTGGTGCCGGCGTTACCTCTCTTTCACGCTGCTCGCCGCGCTGATAGTATTGTCGGTCGTATTGTTTTTCAATGAGAACTCCCTCATAAGCACTATCGACCAAGAGCAGCGCATCGACGAGCTGAAAGCCCAGATCGAGGACGCCACCGACACACTGACCTATTATCGCGAACTCAACCGCTCGCTCAACAATGACCGCGAGACGATGGAGCGCATCGTGCGTGAGCAACACCACATGCAGCACCCCGACGAGGACGTGTATATATTTGAATGACAATATAACCCCCTGCACGAAGGTTAATCTCCCCCCTACCCGAAGGAACAAACACCCCGCAGGCTAACCTTATAACCTCATAACCTTATAACCTTTGGCCGCAAGCCAAGTAAAAACAATGGCAAATAACAGAATAGCCACCATTCTTGCGATGCTGGGACTGCTGCTGATAATGGCCGCGGTAGCCCTGCCCGTGCTCCACGTAGCCCGCACGGCAGTCACATGGACATACGCCACGGGAGCACTGCTGCTCATCATAGGGCGATTCATGCAAAAGACACCCGCCGGAGCCTCGCTCAAGCTGCGCCGTCTGCTGCGGATGGAGATATGGACCGCACTGGTGTTTGTAGCCGGAGCCGTATTTCTCTTTCTTCCCGTCAAGCCGGGAGCCGGAGAGGGCAACGACTGGATAGCGTTCACACTGGCCGGTGGAGTGCTCACACTCTACACATCCATCATGATACCGCGCCAGAAGCTCGAAAACACGACTGAAAACGATGTGAAATCCAAAGCTAAAAAGCGTCCCAAAAAGTAAAAAAAGCTGAAAATTACAGTATATTCACAAGTAATTAGTATTTTTGCAGCTCTAAACACCATCAATCGACGTGGCCCATTATCTCACCATCGATCAAGGCAACACCGAGGCCAAGATAGCCCTGTGGAACGACTCGAAGCTCGAGGACTTCCGCATGGAACCGGCACTCACCCCCAATAAGGTGAGCGACTTTGCAGGCGGACGTACCCTGGCAGGCACGATGTATTGCTCCGTAGCCCGCGAGGACGTGGACATACTGCGCCGTCTGTTACACCTGTGCCCCCGGGCCATGCGGCTCACACCCGACACACGTCTGCCCATACGGATCGACTACGCCACCCCCACGACTCTCGGAGCCGACCGCGTGGCCGCCGCCGTAGGAGCTTGGGCCGACTATGCCGGACACCCCATACTGGTGGTCGACGCCGGCACTGCCGTCACCTATGACTATGTGGACGCCGAAGGCACATATCACGGAGGCAACATAGCTCCCGGCATATCGATGGAACTGCGAGCCCTCCACGAGTTCACGGCACGTCTGCCACTGGTGCCGTTTCCCGAAAACATGCACCGGCTGTGCCGCCGGCTCTTCGGTCAAGACACCCGCACAGCCATAGCCCTCGGAGCCGTCTATTCGGTGGTGTCGTCAATCAACTATTACCGCAACCATCTGCCCGAAAACACCATAGTAGTGCTCGGCGGAGGATGCGGCCATCACCTCGCTTCAGTCTGCGACTTTGACACACGGGTGGACGAGCACCTGGTGAGCAAAGGTCTAAACCGTATATTGCTTTACAATGAAACTCTTTAGAAATACCATCATCACCCTCACGTGTGCCCTCGCGGCCGTCACCTGCCTGTCGGCTTCGGCACAGGAAACAAGCCCCTACTCCAAATTCGGCTACGGCCTGATGGGCGACAATGCCACATCGGCACAGCGTCAGATGGGCTCTACCGGCTATGCCATGCACTCGGGCCGTCAGATCAATGTCATGAATCCCGCCTCATATGCATCGGTCGACTCCATGACCTTTCTTTTCGACATGGGCGTGGATGTGTCGCTCTACTGGCGTCAGGACAATTCAGGCAAGCAGCGCGACTGGGGCGGCGGCATCGACTACATAACCATGCTCTTCCCCGTAAGCAAGACCGTAGGCGTGAGTGCCGGACTCGTTCCCTTCTCATCGGTAGGCTACTCGTTCGGCTCCACCCTTGACAACGGCACCACCAGCCACCAGGGCTCGGGCGGCATCAACCAGCTCTATCTCGGAGCGGGATGGATGCCCCTCAAAGGTCTCTCTATAGGTTTTAACGTAAGCTACCTTTTCGGCAACACATACAACACCCTCTATGCCACCCACACCGGCGGCACCGGAGCAGTGTTTGAACAGACGATGGAGATACAGGACTACCGTCTGCGTTTCGGAGCGCAATACACCTGCAACCTTTCGTCCAAAAACTCCGTGACACTCGGTGTATCCTACGAGCCCGGCAAAAGTGTACTCGGCAAGACATACGTGGTGAAATATCTGCAAAGCAACTCCGCCAGCCCCGACACCATCGCTCCGGGCGTAGTGAAGATGCGCGACCTTTTCTCGTATGCCCCCTCCTATGGCGTAGGCCTTGCGTGGGACTGGAACGAGCGCGTGCATGCCGAGGTCGATTTCACCTACCAGCCCTGGAAGAATGCCAAATATGCCCAGATAGAAAACTTCTCGGCCACACGCCTTGACAACCGCTGGAAGATAGGTGTAGGCGCGAGCTATATGCCCGACCCACGCGGCTCATATCTGAAGCGCGTCACCTATCGCGCCGGAGTCTTCTATAACCGCGACTACATCATGGCCGGCGACAACAATGTCAACGATTACGGCATCTCGTGCGGCTTGGGTCTGCCGACATCAAGCAGCCGCACCATCGTCAACATCGGCTTTGACTACCGTCAGCGTCAGTCAAGCCCCGTGGCACTGCTCAAAGAGAAGTATTTCAACATCACCCTGGGCGTCAACTTTAACGGCAACTGGTTCTACCACAACAAACTTCGCTAATGAGCCGACGGACAGTACACATGCGCCTGCTCCCCGCCGCCGCCCTCGTGGCCGCGGCAGCGATGAGCACTACGGTCACCACATCATGCAAAGACGACTCCTCGCTTGACACCGCCGATGTCGACACGTCGGTGGTGATACCGACCATGCTCACTCGCGACGTCGAGACTCTCATATCCGACTCGGGCGTGACACGCTATCGCATCGTCACCCCGATATGGTATGTCTACGACGAAGTGGAAGAGCCTTACTGGCGGTTTCCCGAAGGGCTTAACCTCGACAAGTATGACAACTTTTTCCGCACCGAAGCCACCGTGCGCGCCGACTCGGCCATCTATCTGAAGCGCAAACAGACATGGCAACTCGACGGAAACGTCAGCATATCCAACGTCATGAACGAGAAGTTTCTGACGCAGCAGCTCTTCTGGGACCAACGCACCCACAAACTATATTCCGACTCGTTCATACACATCGAGCGCACCGACCGTGTGCTCGAAGGCTACGGATTCGAGTCAAACGAACAGCTCACTCGTTATACTATCAAGAAGGTGTCGGGCATCTTCCCCGCCTCGGAGTTCAAGAGCAAAGGCCGGCAGACGGAAGAGCAACCCACAGATTCCGTCGAGACAGAGAATTGAAAGCCGAGCATCTGAAAACCAACGATTGCATTAATTGCTAATTACCGATAAAATAAAACGGCAGTGTTCTGGATATTACTCACTATAATCTCACTCATCCTGTCGGCCTTCTTTTCAGGGGTCGAGATAGCATTCATCACCTCCGACCGCGTACGTGTAGGTCTTGACTCAAGCCGCGGCGGTCTCATCAACGGCATCATATCGCGCTATTACGGCCATCAGGAGTTTTTCATCTCCACCATCCTCGTAGGCAACAACATCATGCTCGTAATCTACGGCATGGGAGCGGCCGCACTGCTTGAGCCATGGATAGCCGCGCACATCACCTCCAACCAGGCACTCATACTCCTGCTCCAGACACTCATATCTACGCTTGTCATACTCTTTACGGGCGAGTTTATACCCAAGTCGATATTCCGCATCAACCCTTACAGATCGCTCAAGCTGTCGGCCCTGCCGGTATTCCTGTTTTACATCATCCTCTATCCGGTGGCATGGTTTACTTCATGGCTCTCCAAGCTGCTCATGCGCATGGCCGGACTCAAGGCCGAAGACACCCGGCTGGGCGTGCTCTCCATCTCCGACCTCAACGAGTATCTCGAGACCAAAATCGACGACCTCGACAATCCCGCGGAGACACAGGTGGAGAACGAAGTAAAGATATTTCACAACGCGCTCGACTTCTCGTCGACACAGCTACGCGACTGCATGGCCCCTCGCAACGAACTCGTGGCCGTCGACCTCGATGACTGCACACGCGACGAGCTCTCGGAGCTCTTCACATCGTCGGGACGCAGCAAGATACTCGTCTATCGCGAGGACATCGACAATGTGGTGGGCTATGTCCACGTGTCGGAGCTCTTTGACCCGACAAGCGACTGGAAAGAACATATCAAAGAGGTGCTCTACGCGCCCGAGACCCTTCTGGCCAACACTATGATGCGCCGACTGCTCAGCGAAAAACGCTCCATGGCCGTGGTGGTCGACGAGTTTGGCGGCACAGCCGGTCTCGTAACCCTCGAGGACCTCGTGGAAGAGATATTCGGCGACATACAGGACGAACACGACAAAAACGGCATCACTGCCACTGAAATATCCCCCGGAGTATATGAATTTTCGGGACGTATCGAAGTGCGCACACTCCGCGAGCAATTCCGCCTCGACATACCCGAGGATGACGAATATCAGACTCTTGCCGGCTACATCATGCACGAGACCGGCACCCTGCCCGCCCAGGGAGAATGTGTGGTCATCGACGACATCACGTTCACTATCAAGGAGCGTTCGGCCACTCGTCTTGACCTCGTAAGAGTCGAAACCACGCAAAACAACAATTAACAATTACCCATGTAAAACACGTTAAATTTATATATTTTCACCAAATTCCTTAAATCTTAACAATATTTTACAAAATAAAGGGATTTTTAAAATAAAAAGTTTTCACACTTAGAAAAAATCCCACTACTTTTGCCACGCTAATAGGGCATAGTGTGCACAATCTCTCTCCATTCATCACACACTCACTCCCGCACACCGGCCCTCACATACCACAGAAAACAAATCAATCAATCAACACTACTGAAACAAAAATCATGAGCAACTCTACTGTAAAACCCGCCAACGGCAAACTTGGCGTACTCGTAGTAGGTCTCGGCGCGGTCACCTCAACATTCATGACCGGCGTCCTTATGGCCCGCAAGGGTCTCACCAAGCCCGTGGGTTCAATGACCCAGTATGACAAAATCCGCGTGGGTAAAGGTGCCGACAAGAAATATCTCAAATATGACGAAATCGTGCCCATGGCATCGCTCGACGACATCGTGTTCGGCGCATGGGACGTATATCCCGCCAACGCTTATCAGAGCGCGATCTATGCCGAAGTGCTCCAGGAAAAGGACATCGAGCCTGTAAAGGACGAGCTCGAGCAGATCGTGCCCATGAAGGCCGCTTTTGACCACAACTACGCCAAGCGTCTCAACGGCGACAACGTAATGACCGGCAAGACCCGCTGGGAGATGGTAGAGCAGCTCCGCGAGGACATCCGCAACTTCAAGAAGGAGAAGGGTGTAGAGCGCGTAGTAGTACTCTGGGCCGCTTCGACCGAGGTTTACGTGCCCATCGACATGCAGTATCACGGCACACTCGAGGCTCTCGAGGCTGCCATGAAGGCCGACGACAAGGAGCACATCGCACCCTCTATGTGCTACGCTTACGCCGCCCTCTGCGAAGACGCACCCTTCATCATGGGCGCACCCAACACCACCGTTGACATCCCCGCCATGTGGGAGCTCAGCGAGAAGACCGGCATGCCCATCTCAGGCAAGGACTTCAAGACCGGCCAGACCCTCGTGAAGAGCGGTTTCGCCCCCATCATCGGCACACGTTGTCTCGGTCTCAACGGATGGTTCTCGACCAACATCCTCGGCAACCGCGACGGCCTCGTGCTCGACGAGCCCGCCAACTTCCGCACCAAGGAGGTGAGCAAGCTTTCTACCCTCGAGTCAATCCTCGTAGCCGAGGAGCAGCCCGACCTCTACGGCGCAAACTGCGGCGGTGCTGAGGAGGGTGGCCACGAAGGCTACTACCACAAGGTACGCATCAACTACTATCCCCCGCGCAACGACAGCAAGGAGGGATGGGACAACATCGACATCTTCGGCTGGATGGGCTACCCCATGCAGATCAAGATCAACTTCCTCTGCCGCGACTCTATCCTCGCAGCTCCCCTTTGCCTCGACCTCGTGCTTCTGAGCGACCTCGCTGCCCGCGCCGGCCGTCATGGCATCCAGCGTTTCCTCAGCTTCTTCCTCAAGAGCCCGATGCACGACTACACCAAGGGTGAAGTTCCCGTCAACCACCTCTTCAAGCAGTATGTAATGCTCAAGAACGCCATCCGCGAGATGGGCGGCTATGAGGCTGACGAGGAAATCGACTAATCTCATATAAAGTTGAAAGTTTAGAGTCTAAAGTTTAGAAGTTTAGACCTCTACTTAAAAAAATAAGACAGGAGTACAGGAAATATATCAAAACACCTGCGCTCCTGTCTTAGCTATAAACTCTAAACCACAAACTCCCATCAATGACCACCGCCATAATAATCACGACCTATAACGCCCCGCGCGATCTCCAACTGATATTGCGCAGCGTGGCCGCGCAAAGCCTACGGCCCGACGAAATAATCATTGCCGACGACGGCTCGCGCGACGAGACCCGTCAGATGATCGAATCGTTCCGCCCAACTTTTGGCGAACGTCTGAAACACATATGGCAACCAGACGACGGCTTTCAACTGTCACGCATACGCAACAAAGCCATCGCCGCCGCCACATCCGACTATATAATTATGGTGGACGGAGACGTGATACTCCACCACCACTTCGTGCGCGACCATGCACGCTTTGCCCGTCGAGGCACCTTTGTCGCAGGCATGCGCTCCAAGCTCGCTCCGATTGTCTCGCAAAAGATACGCAACGGCAAGTATAGCGGCCACCTCGCATGGTGGTCCACTCCGATGGAGGGACTGCGCATCTACACCATCCGCGCCCCATGGCTGTCGTCACTGCTGCGCAACCACCACAAAGGCTCGGTGCGCCAGCTCATAGGCTGCAACATGGCCTTCTGGCGCGAGGACGCGCTGAAAGTCAACGGCTATGACGAGTCGTTCACTACGTGGGGCGAAGAGGACCGGGAATTTGCCGCCCGGCTCTACAACATAGGGCTGAAACGACGCAACATGCTCTTTGCCGGCCTCCAGTATCACCTCTATCACAAGACTCGACGCGACGAAGACTCCATCGAGGGCAACGGCAAACGTCTCCGCTACACCATAGCCTCGGGCCGCACCCGCTGTGCCGACGGCATCGTGAAAGAATAACAGGAACGACAACGGCTCAAGAGACATAAGACACGTAAGAGTTAAAAGATTTTAAATTTTAAATGAAAGTTTTAAAATTTGGTCCTGACGGGCCATATGCCTTATTTTCCGCAGTAAGGTCTTCATTTGAGATTTAAGATTACAAGAACTCGTTAATTCTTACGTATCTTATGCCTCTTGAGCCGTTTTATCCATTATATTCCGGCAGCTTTTTCAAGGAAAAACAGACCAACAATTCCGTAATTAAGAAGAGTTTTATTGTTAAAAAACCTTTATATTTTTGGGCTTCTCAGCCTATAGCCCTACCTTTGCCCCGCTTTTCAACAAGCGTCCAAGGCCGTAGAGGCCACGACGTTACAACACACTATCATATGAAAAAAATCATTATCACGGCTGTTGCCGGTCTGCTCTCGGCAGGTGTGGCCATGGCCGAGGGCTATCAGATCAATTCTTTATCGACCAAACAGATAGGCATGGGTCACACAGGCGTAGCTCTCAAGCTCGGAGCGGAGAACATGTATTTCAACCCCGCCGGCATGGCTTATATGGACAAGACTCTCGACCTCACAGGTTCATTCACAGGCATCATGCCTACAGCCACCGCAACAGTCGACGGCAAGGACTATGAGACCGACAACGGCGTGTCGACCCCCATCAGCGTAAACGCTGCATTCTCAATCTATCCCAACCTCAAAGGCGGCATCTCATTCTACACCCCCTACGGGTCATCAATCAACTGGACCGACAACTGGCCCGGCTCGGTGCTGTCGCAGAACGTCTCGCTCAAAGTCTTCACTATCCAGCCCACTCTGGCCTGGGCCATCAATGACAAATTTTCAATCGGAGCCGGACTCATGGTCACATGGGGCAATGTCGACCTGAACAAAGGACTCGTCACACCCTCCACCACCGACAAAGCCATCACCGCGCTCAAAGAACTCGGCCAACTGCCCGAAGCAACCCCGGACTTCGGGTCCACCACCCCCGCGTCAGTCAACCTCAACGGCACATCCGAGATAGCCGTAGGCTTTAATGTCGGCGCAATGTACAATATCAACGAGCAGTGGACCGTAGGAGCCTCTTACCGCTCCCAAATGGGCATGAAGGTCAAAGCCGGCAACGCCCACGTGAAATATGCCAACGCTATCGCCCAAGGCATACTCGGAGAGTCGCTCGACCTCATCAACGAAGCCAACTTCTCAGCCGAGATGCCCTGTCCGTGGGTGCTCTCGCTCGGCGCATCCTACAAGCCTGTCGACCGTCTGACACTTGCACTCGACGCCCGACTCACCGGATGGAAAGCCTACAAGACTCTTGACATAGAGTTTCTCAGCGAACAGCTCACCGGCTACAACCAATACATCACCAAGAACTACAAAAACTCATGGTGCTTCTCGCTCGGTGCAGAATACGCACTCACACCCCGCATGGATCTCCGCCTCGGACTTATGGTGGACACATCGCCCGTCGATGACAACTATTACAATCCCGAGACTCCCGGCATGACCAAGATCGAACCGACCATCGGTTTCTCCTTCCGCCCCATCCCCAGCCTGTCGATTGACCTCGGCTTCATGTATGTCGCAGGCCTCGGCATCAACGGAGCCTCCTGCGAATATGCCGACCTGCTCGGTAAGATGATGCCCGCCAAACTCACTCCGGCCATCACCGGCGCGCTCATACAGAATGGCATTCCTGCCGAAACAGCAGCCGCGATGGCCCAGGCCAAGGTGGCAAGCTATGGCTTCGAACCGACAGGCAAGTTTACAGCCGACTACAAGCTCCACGCTTTCATCCCCTCGATAGGCATCAGCTACAGCTTCTGATTCAGAGCCTGAAAATAAAAGTCAAAAATAATAGTTCCCGAGGCAGCCTCAGGAACTATTATTTTTTATTACTGTCCGCTAAACTTTTTTTGAGCGATTGAAAAATTAGGGCTGATTCTTGCTAAGGCAAGCGACAAAAGTCGATTACCATTTGCAGGAGTCAGCCCTAATTAGTTATTTTTGGTGTCGTCAAACAAACCATGAATAACCATGAGCAAA
>NZ_CAJTCF010000082.1:0-17294 GCF_910574735.1 Duncaniella muricolitica
TTTTCATACCGCAAATTTAACAATTTTCTGAAAATTACATGCACCGGAATTTCGGCTTGAGCCGTAAATGTTATAATTGGACACTATAAATTTACGAATTTTTCGCGAGAATACCAAGAAAAGAGACTGTCTAACAAGTTTGGGCAGTCTCTTTTTTATAGTTTCAACAGTCTAAAAAAATAAGGCTTTCGCGCTGAAATTCAGCATGAAAGCCTTTGTCATGTCATAAATATTTTGTAAATTTGGGTTGCAACTAAATCACTAATAATCAAAACATAACATGGCAAAGTTAGCAATAAAATCCGACAATAGAAAACAGAATCTGCTTCTTCCACCATCGCTGGATGAACTTGTACCCGAAAATCACATGGTAAGGGTTGTCGATGCGGTCATAGACCGTCTTGACATCAGCGATATCCTCTCGACCTACCGGGGCGGAGGCAATAGCGCCTTTAATCCTAAAATGATGCTCAAGGTGCTGATTTTCGCATATCTGAGCAATGTATACTCCTCGCGTCGCATCGAGGAACTTCTCAGGAGGGATATCTATTTTATGTGGCTTGCAGGCATGAAGCGTCCCGACTTCCGCACTATCAATTATTATCGTGGCAAACGGTTGAAGGAGGGCTTTGACGCAGTGTTTACCCAAGTGGTCAGGCTGCTCCATGAAGAAGGCTTTGTGTCGTTGAAAGTACAGTATATCGACGGAACCAAGATAGAATCGGTTGCCAACAAGTACACGTTTGTGTGGCGTGGTTCGGTTGAGAAATACGATGCCAGACTCAAGGCAAAAACCGAGGCTTTGCTCAGACAGATAGAACAGAACCACGCTGTTGAGAATCAGGAAAATCCCGTGTCTGAGGAACTTACGGCCGAAGACGTAGCCAAAAGGGTTGAACGCATTAAGGAAAAGGTTGATGCAGATAACCTGAGTAAGGAAGACCGCAAGGCCCTGAAACAGATAGAGACGGACGCTGTGCCGAGGATGAACCGATATAAGGAGCAGCTCGAAACCATGGGTTCCCGCAACTCATACTCCAAGACCGACCCCGACGCCACGTTCATGCGCATGAAAGAGGACGCCATGCTCAACGGTCAGCTTAAACCCGGCTATAATGTGCAGATATCCACTGAGAACCAGTTCATAACCAACTTCGGTATCTATCAGCGTCCTACCGATACCCTCACGATGATCAGCTATCTGGAATCGTTCAAAACCCGATACGGTATGCAAAGTGAGGAAATCGTTGCCGACAGCGGTTACGGCTCGGAGGAGAACTACGAGTACATGTTCAGCAACGGCATGACCCCGTATGTCAAATACAACATGTTCCATGTCGAGCAACGGCGCGGCTACCGAAACAATCCTTTCAGAGTGTCAAACCTTTTCTACAATCCCGATGATGACTTCTATGTCTGCCCGATGGGACAGAAAATGAAATTTATCCGTCAGGAAAAACGTTATACTGCAAGTGGTTACCAACAGACGGTCAGCGTTTACAGAGCCGGCAGGTGCGAAGGTTGCCCGCTAAGGGGGCAATGTCATAAATCCAAACGCGACCGACAGATAGAAGTGAACCACACACTTGACGACTATAAAGCCAGGGCAAGAGAACTTCTTACAAGCGAGCATGGACTGAAGCATAGGAGCAAACGCCCGATCGAACCGGAAGCAGTGTTCGGCCAGATAAAGGAATGCGGAAGGTTCAGACGACTCAGGCTAAAGGGGCTGACCGGAGCGAAAATCGACTTCGGTCTGAAAGCGCTTGCTCATAATCTGAGGAAACTTGCCCATGCATGGGCAAAATCCTCATTTTTTGACAAATTTTTGTCTTCAGGAACAGCGAAACTGCTTTATACGAACACTCTTTTAAACTTTTACCCAAAGCTTATATCTGTAGTGGCAAAGACTGCCTAAATCTTCTGATTTTGTGTATAAAAATAGAGACTGCCTAACTTGGGTTATTAGACAGTCTCTTGTTTTATTATTGGATAACTGAACTCTTATATCGAACTCACGTTAAAGTAATCTTCCCCGATTCTGTATACACATAGAAAATAGTCTATAATTCAAGCATCCGCAGCTCACACAAAGGGTTGCGGATGCTTTTTTTTCGGCATGTTAATAATCGAGATTGTTGCAAAACGTCTATTAGTAGCTGATTTGTTACCGTCAGGGGCAAGGAAAGAGGGTGTTGCAAAACACCCGAAAGCAGATAATTTGTAGACTGTTGTAGCAAGGAAAGGCCCGTAGGGCCTGTGCGAGCTTAGGCCATGGCAAGCACCCGCGTAAGCGGTGCGCAGCCATGGTACAGAACAATTATCCATAGCATGTGCCGCGTAGCGGTACAACAATACAAACATATCAAAACGTTAAGTTGCAGCGAATTACCATCATGACATTTTGTGGCACCGCTACGCGGCACACCGTCTTATATATGTCTTTATACCATGGCTGCGCACCGCTTGCGCGGGTGCTTGCCATGGCCTAAGTTCGCACAGGCCCTACGGGCCTTTCCTTGCCCCCTGACGGGTACAAATCAGCTACTAATAGACGTTTTGCAGCACCCTCTTTCTTTGCCCTCTGACGGTGACAAACCATCTATTTATAGATGGTTTGCAACAATCTCTTTCTTGCCACAATATGTTGATATATTGGTTGTTGTATAAGGATTGTGACATCCTCGAAGTATCGTAACCGACGTCCTGCAGACGTGAATGTCAGATACAATTGTGGGTCACATTAATCTATGATGCACCGGAATTTCAGCATACAAGCTGATTAAACCGTTCGGAAGTAACCTCCGCCATGTATCTATATATCATATCATCGTTTCGCTTGCGCGGGTGCTCACCATAGTCAAAGTTCGTCAGAGCCTATGAGTTTTTCAATGACAAATTCTATATATAGTCTCTCTTTGATAAGTAAGATTGTCAAGGTTCGCGGATTACATATCGTTCATCATATGTCATGCCCAGTCTATCTAATATGGTGCGTACTTCGGTTTCAAGACTTATAGACTTATGATGTTCATGCTGATGATTGATGTATTCGCATACAGAATTGATTTGGGAATGTGAATATGAAAAACACCCATATCCACTTTGCCATTCAAAATGAAATGGTATTATGCGAGATTCGTTTATAAATCGAGAGGAGGATGATTTTATGTCTCTAATCATATCGGATATCGATTGCCGGATGTTATATGCAACCATGATGTGAATATGATTGTCAATGCCTCCGATTGCCAATGGTATATGGCCATGTTGTTTTAATACTCCGCCAATGTAGGAGTGGACGCGTGTCAGAGTAGTTGCCGGCAGGAGTGATGCCCGGTTTTTTACTGCAAAAATTATGTGCAGATAAACCTGTGTATATGTATTGGCCATGACTGAAAATTAGGATATGTATCCAAGTGTGCTAATGAGCATGTTTTGTCGCTATTGTGGCGCCGCGTAGCGGTGCCACAAAGTGCCATGATGGTAATTCACTGCGACAGAACGTTTTGATACGCTTGTATTGTTGTACCGCTACGCGGCACATTCTGTGGATAATTATTCTGTACCATGGCTGCGCACCGCTTACGCGGGTGCTTGCCATGGCCTAAGCTCGCACAGGCCCTACGGGCCTTTCCTTGCTACAACAGTCTGCAAATTATCTGCTTTCGGGTGTTTTGCAACACCCTCTTTCCTTGCCCCCTGACGGGTACAAATCAGCTACTAATAGACGTTTTGCAGCACCCTCTTTCTTTGCCCCCTGACGGTGACAAACCATCTACTTATCGACATTTTTGCAACAATCTCTTTCCTTGCTACAACAATCTACATATTAACTGCTTTTTATCTGCTTTTGGGAGTGCTGCAACATCCCCCCTCTCTCGTCAGAGGACAGGGGGATGCCGTCGGATTATAATGGGACAATCGTATAGTTATGGTAGCATAGCAACTCTTGTCCTAACTCTGTTGACTTTTTAGACTTTCTAAACTATAAGTGTATTAGATGTTGGGGCGAGGGAAGGTTGTGGTCGATGTACAGCGGACTGGGACGGAGAGCTGGCCGACGGTGAGGGTGAAGTCACCTTCTTCGAGGGTCCAGCGGCCGTCGGCTCCTACAAATGCCAGGTCGGTGGCCGGGATGGTGAATCGCACTTCGCGCGTCTCGCCCGGCATAAGCGCGAGTTTGGTGAAAGCGCGCAGTCGTTTGTTGTCGGGTACTATCGAGGCCACGTGGTCAGACGAGAAGAGCAGCACCGACTCCTTGCCGTGCATTTGTCCGGTGTTGGTGACGAGCAGTGTCACTGTGAGTGCATCGGAGGCGTCAAACTCTGTCTTGTCGACTTTGAGGTCGGAGTAAGTGTAGGTGGTGTAGCTGCGGCCGTAACCGAATGGCCACTGCACGTTGACACGCGCGTCATAGTCATACGCTCCTTCCATGCTGCCGACCTCCTCGCTGGTCTTGTAGTCGTAGGTGACGAGCGAATTGATCTCGCGCGGATAGGTGAAGGGGAGTTTGCCTGAGAAGTTGGCGTCGCCGGCCATGAGGCGGGCCAGTGCGTCGCCGCCGAAATTGCCGGGGAGCATGATGTCGATGACTGCCGAGGCGAGCGGCTCTATGTCGGCGATGATGCGCGGACGACCTTCGTTGAGCACGAGTATTATGGGGCGGTCGAGCGAGGCGAAGCGTCTCACCATGTCGCGCTGCAGGGGCGAGAGATGGAGGTCGGAGAGGTTGCCGGGAGTCTCGCAGTAGGAGTTTTCGCCGATGCAGAGGATGAGCGCGTCGGCCTTGACTGCGCATACTGCGGCTTCGGCAAACTCTGCGTCGGTGCAGCGCAGCTCGCTTTGCCAGGAACCTTTTTCGTCAAAAGTAACGGTGGGACGATAGATTATGTTGTCGTTGCCAAAACGCTGTTGCAGGGCCTCGAGGATGGTGTTGTGGTCTTTGGCGTAAGCGTCGGCTATGTGTCCCTGCCATGAGTAGCTCCATCCGCCGTTGAGCGAGCGCATGGAGTTGGCTGTCGGGCCGGTGACGAACAGTTTCATGCCCGGGCGCAGGGGCAGGAGTGAATTGTCGTTTTTGAGCAGCACCATCGACTCCTCGGCGGCGCGGAGGGCGGCCTCGGCGTGGCCTTTGGATGCAAACTCGGGATAGTCTTTGAGATAGGTGTCGGGGCGGTCGAAGAGGCCGAGGCGATATTTGAGGCGTATCACCCGTGAGGCCGCGTCGTCGATGCGGCTCATGGGCACCTTGCCCTCCTCGACGAGTTCTTTGAGCAGCGTGCAGAAGTCGCATTTGTATGGCTCCATGGCCATGTCGATGCCGGCGTTGATGGCTATGCGTATGGCGTCCTTCTTATCTTTGGCCACATGCTCGCGGGTGTAGAGGTTGTTGATGTCGGCCCAGTCGGTGACTATCATGCCGTCCCATTGCAGGTCGTTTTTGAGCCATTGGGTGAGGAGTATGGGGTTGGCGTGGACGGGGGTGCCGTTGATTGACGAAGAGTTGACCATGAGAGTGAGCGCGCCGTTGCGTATGGCTTCGAGGTAGGGGGCGAAATGCTTCTCGCGCAGGTCGGAGGGGGATATGTAGGCCGGTGTGCGGTCTTTGCCCGAGAAGGGTATGCCATAGCCCATGAAGTGCTTGACTGAGACGGCTATGTGGCGAGGCCCTACGTGGTTGGGGTCGTCGCCCTGGAAGCCTCTGACGGCGGCCGCGCCCATCAGTGCGTTGACCAGCGGGTCTTCGCCATAGTTTTCCCAGAAACGCGGCCAGCGCGGGTCGCGGGCGAGGTCGAGTGTGGGAGAGAATGTCCAGGGGCAGTCGGAGGCACGAGTCTCGTAGGCTGTGATTTCGGCGGCCGTGCGTGCCAGCGAGGTGTCGAAAGTCGCCGCTACGTTGAGGTTTTGCGGGAAGAGTGTGCCGTCGGCTGTGTAGGTTGTGCCGTGGTTCTGGTCGAGGCCATAGATGGTGGGTATGCCCGTGAGACGCAGCGATGTTTCCTGTATCTTGGGTATCAACTGACACCACTCTGCGGCGGTGAGGCAGGTGGTGCCGGGGGTGTTGAGAAATGAGCCTACCTTGTAGGTGCCGATTACGCTGTCGGCTTTGGCTTGTGAGAAATGAAACACTCCGTCGGCGTCATGGTCGCCGATGATGTCGATCTGGAGCTGTATCATCTGTCCGATTTTTTCGTCAAGGGTCATGGCGGCGACCTTTTGGGCCACCTTTTTCTCGAGCTGCGGGTCGGCGGGGATGGCGGGCAGTGTGATCGGTGTGTAGGCTGCGGCACTCATGGCTGTGGCAGCGGCAAAGAGCAATGGAAGTAATTTAGGTAACATTTTTGGGGAATTAGCAATTAGTAATTAGTAATTAGTAATTTTTGCATGCCGGGGTGGCTGAGGGCTTAATTTTGTGACTTTATAAACTTTTTTGAACTTTATAAACTCTTTAAACTATAATCTTTCAACTCTCAACTTTATTGACCGGCTCGGGATAGGATATGCGCGAGTGATACATGGTGCGGAGACGCTGTATGAAGGAGGCTTTGACGGCCTGGACGTCTCTGAACGACAGGGGTGACTCGTTGTGCAGCCCTTCGGCTATCTGGCCGTCGATAATCTTGTTGACGAGCGCGGTGATGGCTTCGGGCGAATGTTCCTTCATGGAGCGTGAGGCTGCTTCGACGGCGTCGGCCATCATGAGCAGTGAGGTCTCGCGGCTGCGGGGGTTGGGGCCGGGGTAGGTGAAGGGGGTGGGATCGACCTCTTCGTCGGGGTGAGAGTTGCAGTAGGTGGTGTAGAAATATCGGGCCTTGCCTGCTCCGTGGTGTTCAGAAATAAACTCGCGTATCTTGGGGGGCAGTTTGGCCTTGTCGGCCATTGCGAGGCCGTCGCGTATGTGGCCTGTGACCACGCGCGCGCTCTGGATGGGGTCGAGGGCGTCGTGGGGATTGACACCGTGCTGGTTTTCGGTGAAAAAGGCGGGGTTTTTAATTTTGCCTATGTCGTGATAGAGCGCGCCTGTACGCACCATCTGCACGTTGGCACCGATGGCCTGTGCGGCCACTGAGGCGAGATTGCTCACGGCCATGGAGTGGTTGAAGGTGCCGGGACACTCTTCGGAGAGCTCGCGCAGGAGCGGATTGTTGGTGTCGGAGAGCTCTACGAGTGTCACGCGCGATGTGTAGCCAAACACTCGCTCGAGCAGAAACATCAGTACGTAGCTGAACGAGATGAGTATGGCGTTTATGCCGAAGCATCCGAATATCCTGCCCTCGGTCTTGGCCAGCGAGCCCGACTGCATTACTTCGATGGAGATGTAGCAGAGCGAGTAGGCCACGAATATCAGGGCGGCGGTGCGTATGAGCTGGCTGCGGCGCGCGAGGTCTTTGAGCGAGTCGATGGCCACCACGCCAGCTATGAACTGGATGAATACAAACTCGAGCGGGAACGGGGCGACGATAGTGCATATGAGCACCTGGATGAGATGGGCAAAGTAGGCCGTGCGCGAGTCGAGAAACACCAGCACGAGTATGGGCACCATCGTGAAGGGTGATATATAGAGGCCCGAACGGAAGGCGGCCTGCATGGCAAACGTGAAGAGCGTAAACACCGTCAGGAGCGACATCAGAAACACTACGGTGCGGTTGTCGCTGAAATAATCGGGCCGGAAATAGTAGAGATAGCTGTAGAGCGCGGCAAAGAGGATGACCATATAGAGTATCTGGCCGGCCACCGGATAGTGGTGCTGGGAGATTTTGCCGTCACCGCGGTCGTCGATCATCTGCTCGTAGGTGTCGAGTATGGTGGCCAGTCGAGTGGTGACCACTTCGCCTTTGTCGATGATGCGCTCGCCCTGCTGTATGACTCCCACCGGGGCCATGGCTTTCTGATAGGCCTCGTCGATGAGGCGGCGCGAGGTCACGGTGTCGAGCGTGATGGTGGGCTGGAGCATGTCGGAGAGGCGTGTGGCCGTGAGTGCTGCCCTGACGTCGCGGTCGCGCAGGGTGCTGTCGAGGTGCTCATAGGCACGGAAGGCCGAGAGATAGCGGTTGGTGGGCATGGAGATGGCCACGTTGTCGTGAATGAACCTCACGGTCGGGAGCTGGCCCGAGGCGATGCGCTGATAGGTGTCGCGGTCGACGATGCCGTTGTCATAGATATTGCGTATGGCGCGGATTATCTGGTTTTTCTGCGCCGGAGTAATATCCAGTCCTTTGGCGGAGTTGAGTCGCGTGGTATAGTCGGAGATGAGGGTCTTCTCGGCGGCCAGGTCGCGTACGTATACCGGCTCGAAATTGCGGTCGATGCTGTCCTTGAGCACAGCGACGCTTGCCGAGTCGAGGTGCACGGGGATGTCAAACGGAGCGGTGAGCAGCGCGTAGCTCCAGGGGCGGTTGACTTCGTAGATATAGTGGTTCTTGTCGGTGCGCGGCAGGAAATACACTATAAGGGTCACCGCCGCAAAGAAGAGGAGGGCACGTAGCGTTATCTTATGTCCGGGAAGGATATTCATGTTGCTTGATGAGATAAGCGCGAGGCTTAGATGTTGAAAATATTGCGTATTATGGTCCAACCGATGATGGTGGCGAGGAGCGTGACTGTCAATGAGCGCGAGTTGAGGGCTGCATGGAGTCGCGGGAAGCGTCGGCGCATGGAGCCTGCGGCCAGCAGGAGTGCTATCAGCGGCATCTCGACCAGGAGCAGGGCATTGTAGCCCCAGGCCTCGGCCACGTGGCCGTGAAGCAGCGCGTGGATGGCGCGTTGCGAGCCACAGCCGGGGCAGTCAAGCCCGGTGAGCTGGCGGAACATGCAGCGGGGATACAGGCCCGACTCGGGTCCGAGCCGATAATAGGCCGCGATGAGGGCGGCGGCAGCTATGAGCCCCACGGCTATCCATACGCGCCGGCTCACATGGTGAGCAGCGACCATATGGCTGAAAACGGTGCCCAGATGAGGCCGGCCACAAAGGATATTATCACCCACCAGCAGGCTTTTTCGGAGGCTTCGCGCGAGCCCCGGTAGTCGCCACGAAGGTATAGCGGGCTTACTTTGGATGCATACACAAGTGCCACGATGCCTGTGGGCAGACAGCAGCATAGAGTCGACAGCACGGCCCACACGAGATAGGTGGGTGGCATCTGCTGCTCTTCGGCCGGAGCGGGGCTGCCGGGGGCATAGGTGTGGACATAGGGTTGGGCCGGAGCGGGGCGTGAGAAGAGCACGGCCAGCTCCGGCACGCGTGAGGCCGTGGTCCAGTCTGACAGCCCGTCATGCCATATCGGGGTGTCGGGGCCAAAGCCCGGAGTGTTGATGACCTGCTCGAGATCCATAGGGCCCAGCCGGGTGTCATTGACAATAATCCAATATTTCATGCAGAATGATATGAAAACGGGAAATTGAAAATTTGAAAACGAGGATTCATTGCGCCGGGATGGCGCGATTGCCGTGAAATTTTCAATTTCCCATTTTTATGACGGTTTAAAAGAATTTTGTCTCGGTGCCGAGGATGTCGGAGAGCAGGTTGTTGGCCAGACGTGAGGCTCCGATGCGGAACAGTTCGTTGGAGCCGCACCACTTCTCGCCGAGCACCTCCTTGACGATGGTGTAATACTTGAGCGCGTCGTCGGTCGTCGACACTCCGCCGGCCACCTTGAATCCCACCGGCTGCTGTGTCTTGGCATAGTACTCCTTGATGCACTGACACATCACATAGGCGGCCTCGAGCGATGCGCCGGGATATTCCTTGCCTGTCGAGGTCTTGAGGAAGTCGGCACCCGAGTAGAGGCTGAGCACCGAGGCGTTGCGTATGTCGCGTGCGTTTTTGAGCGCGCCGGTCTCGAGGATGACTTTGAGGAGCGATTCGCGGCAGGCGTGTTTCATCTCGCTGAGCTGGTCGGCCACCTCCTCATAATCGTTGTCGAGGTAGTCGCCGAGGGGAAACACGATGTCGATCTCGTCGGCTCCGGCTTCGACCGCGAGAGCGATCTCGGCCATCTTGACTTCGATGAACGACTGGGCCGAGGGGAAGCATCCGGCTACGGCCGCGATGTCGACCGAGCTTACGTCGAGCACGGTGCGCACGATAGGCACGAAGTTGGGGTAGACGCATATGGCGGCTACGTTGGGCAGCTCGGGGTGTTCCTGCTCAAAGGCGTTGACACGCTCGGTGAAGTTAGCTACCGACTGCTGAGAGTCGGTCGACTTGAGTGTGGTCAGGTCGATGCAGTTGAACAGTTGGCGCAGCACTTCGGGAGTGCGGTTTTCCTCAAGATGCTTTTCGAGTATCTCGTTTACTTTTGCGGCGACCTGTGCGTCGTCGGTGATTACCTGTGAGTCGGCTATTGCCTGATTGTACTTATCCATAATTGTGCTTGTCCTGCGGACAAAGGTTATAGGGTTAAGGGATTATAAGGTTATGTGGTGGCCGGTTTGGACATTGTCGCGCACGGGGGCGGTCAGCGTTGCTTTGAGGGCATCCCGGCATTACCTTATGATGTTGGCTCCGTATTGGCGGATTGAAATCTGTACTTGTCTCTGAGGTTCTTTTTCTGAAGATTGGCGGCGAAGGCCTGTGTCAGGTCCACGCCTGTCTGGTTGGCTATGGCTGTGAGCACCCACAGCAGGTCGGCGAGTTCGTCGGCCAGCGAGATCTTGTCGCCCGGTTTGGCCTTCTGGTCGCCATAAAGTCTGGCCATCACGCGTGACACTTCGCCGGTCTCTTCAGCGAGGATTACGGCATTGGTCAGCTCGGAGAAATATCCGCATCCGGTGGAGCGTATCCACTCGTCGACTGTGCGCTGCACGTCGGCAAGGGTGGGGGATACGGCGGGTGAGTCGGTCGGCATGGCGGTGATGTTATTCCCTGAGGCGTGAGTCGATGATGATGGTGACCGGGCCGTCGTTGACCAGTTCGACCTGCATGTCGGCACCAAACACTCCCGTGGCCACTTCGCGGCCTGTGAGCCGTCCACATTCAGCGCAATAAAGCTCATAGAGCGGGATGGCCACATCGTGGCCGGCTGCACGGATGTAGCTGGGGCGGTTGCCTTTGCGTGTGGAGGCGTTGAGCGTAAACTGGCTTACGGCCAGAATGTCGCCGCCACAGTCGATGACCGAGCGGTTCATCACTCCGTTTTCATCGGAAAATATTCTCATGGACGCAGTCTTGGCTGCGAGCCACAGGGCATCCTCGTCGGTGTCGCCTTCGGCTACCCCTACAAGCACCATCAGCCCCGGGCCTGTCGAGGCGCGGAGCTGACCGCTGATGCTGACTGATGCGCGGCTTACGCGCTGTATGACCAACCTCATAATCAATTATTAAATTATTAATCAGTAATTAGCAATTACCGGCCACGGCGGGTCAGGTTAATTGCTAATTACTAATTTATAATTGAAAAATTAATTTCAGATGCCCAGATCTTTCTTCAGGAGTTCCACCTTGGCATGGGCGGCTTCGTTGCAAGCGTTGTACTGGTCGGCCGACTCCATGGGTATGCGTACCTCCATGTAGAACTTGATTTTAGGCTCGGTGCCCGAGGGGCGTACCGACACCTTTGAACCGTCGGCAGTGAAGTACTGGAGCACGTTGGATGTGGTGGGGAAGTCGAGCTTCTCGACCGAGCCGTCGGCCTTGGTGGCGTTGAGCGACAGATAGTCCTTCACCTCCACAACGGGGCTGCCGGCGAGAGCCTTGGGCGGATTCTCGCGGAACTGCTTCATGAGAGCCTGGATTTCCTCTGCGCCGCTCTTGCCGGGACGTACCACCGACACGCCTACCTCGAGGCTGAAACCATAGGTCTTGTAGATGTCGGCAAGCATGGCCTGGAAGTCCATGCCCTTGTCCTTGGCCCATGCGCAGGCTTCGGCCAGAAGCGAGCATGCCGACACAGCGTCCTTGTCGCGCACGAAGGTCTCGGCCAGGAAGCCGTAGCTCTCTTCGCCGCCGCCGATGTAGCGGAGCACATCCTCGTTGTCGCGCATCACGGCTGCAATCCACTTGAAGCCGGTGTAGCAGTCAAACATCTTCACCTTGTTGGCGTCGCAGATGCTCTTGATGGTCTCGGTGGTCACGATGGTCTTTACGACAAACTCGTTGCCCTTGATGAGTCCGAGCTCGCGGTTGCGGGTGATGATGTAGTAGAGGAGTATCATGCATATCTGGTTGCCGTTGAGCAGCACATACTCGTTGTTGTTGTCGCGTATCACGCATCCCACGCGGTCGGCGTCGGGGTCGGAGGCCATCACGATGTCGGCTCCTACCTCCTTGGCCTTGGCGATGGCGAGAGCCATGGCCGAGGGTACTTCGGGGTTGGGCGACTCGACGGTGGGGAAGTCACCGCTGGGCACGTCCTGCTCGGGCACGTGGATGATGTTGGCGAAGCCGTAGTTCTTGAGCGAGGCGGGTATCAGTTCGACGCCTGTGCCGTGGATGGGGGTGTAGACAATCTTGAGGTCTTTGTTGCGCTCGATGGCCTCGGGGCTGAGCGAGAGCTCCTTGATTTTCTCGAGATATACCTTGTCGACTTCAGGACCTACAATCTGGATTTTCGACTTGTCGCCCTCAAACTTGATTTCGCTCACGCTCTTGATGCGGTTGACGTGGTCGATGATATTGACGTCGTGGGGAGCGATAATCTGGGCACCGTCTTCCCAATAGGCCTTGTAGCCGTTGTAGATCTTGGGGTTGTGTGAGGCGGTGATGTTGACGCCGCTCTGGCATCCGAAGTGACGGATGGCAAACGACAGCTCGGGAGTGGGACGGAAGCTGTCGAAGAGATATACCTTGATGCCGTTGGCCGAGAAGATGTCGGCTACGATTTCGGCAAACTTGCGCGAGTTGTTGCGCACGTCATGGCCAACGGCCACGCTGATTTCGGGCAGGTCCTTGAAGGCTTCCTTGAGATAGTTGGCGAGGCCCTGGGTGGCGGCACCCACGGTGTATATATTCATGCGGTTGGAGCCGGCACCCATGATGCCGCGCAGTCCGCCGGTTCCGAATTCGAGGTCACGGTAGAAGCATTCTATCAGGTCGGTCTTGTCATCGGCGTCAAGCATATGCTGCACTTCGGCGCGGGTCTCCGCGTCGTATCCTTCGCCGAGCCACACCTTGGCTTTGGCTGTTACTTCCTGTAACAACTGATCGTTTTCCATATCGTTGTAAGGTTTTATGTGAGTTATTAAGTTAGAATTGATTTCGTTGAAAAGCAAAGGTAAGCCTTTTAGTGCAAAAATCAAAATTAAAAAACACAAAAGAGAACAAAATAGGCATACAAAAGTTTCGCGGCGGCCGCAGGGCGCAAAAGTCTACGTTTACGGCGTGTCGGCAAGCAAAATTTTTGTGAAAATACGAACTTTTGTGACACCTGTATGTTTAAAAACTTTTATGCCATACTTTTGACCATGTTATAAATAATTGCTAACTTTGCACCCAAAGTTGCCAAAATGAAACGAAAGACATATCAGGGTCTCACATTTCGTCCCTTCATCACAAATGACGCCATCAGCGCGCAGGTAGCGCAGCTTGGCCAGCGTATTTCGGCTGATTATGCCGGAGAGTATCCTCTCCTCGTGTGCGTGCTCAACGGTGCGGCACCCTTTGCCGTCGACCTTTTCCGCGCGCTCGATATTGATGCCGAAATCACCTTCATACGTCTGAAGAGCTATGAGGGCACAGGCACCACCGGCGTGGTAAAACAGATAATGGGCCTCTCGGAGAATCTCGAGGGCCGTCACGTCATCATTGTCGAGGACATTATCGACACCGGCTACACCATGCAGCGTCTGCATGCCGACATCCAGGCCATGAATCCCGCGTCGGTGCGCATAGCCACGCTCCTGTTCAAGCCCGAGGCTCTGCAGGTGCCCGTGTCGCCCGACTATGTGGGTTTTGAGATACCCAAGAAGTTCATCATCGGCTATGGCCTCGACATCGACGGCATGGCCCGCAACCTCAAGGACATATATGTCCTTGACGAGCAGTCAGAATAAGCTATGAGTGACGGGCGCAGGATGTTGTGAAGCCCCCCTTCTGTCCGGGCGTAACATTCAGACGTCCGCACTGTACAACATAAGAGTAAGGTAAGAAAAGAAAGATGTTTAATCTCGTAATTTTTGGTGGCCCCGGCAGCGGCAAGGGCACCCAGAGCGAAAAGCTCATAGACCGTTATGGCCTGACTCACATTTCAACCGGCGAAGTGCTTCGCCGTGAAATCGCCGCCGGCACAGAACTTGGAAATATTGCCGACAGCTACATCTCAGGCGGAAATCTTATACCCGATGATCTGATGGTGCGCATACTCGCATCGGAAGTCGACCGTCTCACCCCTTCGTCCAAGGGCTTTATCTTCGACGGATTTCCCCGCACCATTCCCCAGGCCGACGCGCTGGCCGAGATGCTCTCGGGCCGCGGTGAGAAGATTCATGCCGTAGTAGGCCTCGAAGTGCCTGACGACGAGCTGACAAAGCGTCTCATAGAGCGCGGCAAGTCATCGGGCCGTGCCGACGACAATGCCGACACTATCCGCCAGCGTCTGCAAGTGTATCACAACACCACTTCGCCTCTGCGCGAATACTACGTGCGCGACGGCAGCTACAAGGCCATCCACGGTCTCGGCTCGGTCGATGAGATTTTTGACCGCATCGTGAGTGCGATAGGCTGACCGCATATCCACGCAGGAAAAAATTTTTAAGCAGTAATTAGCAACAGGTAATCGGTAATTGTGTATCTTTGCACAGCTATCTGATTTCCCGATTGCTAATTACTGTTTATAATATAATAAAGCATGGAATTTACACCAGTAAGTCAGCTTACATATGCCCAGTGTGTGGCCGAGCTCGATAATATCGTGCGCATGATGCAGGGCGACCGCTGCGACATCGACCACCTGGCCGACTACACCCGCCGTGCCACCGAGCTGCTCGGCGAATGCCGCTCGCGCCTCACCACCACCGAGGAGAGTCTGCGCGACACCCTCGCGTCGCTCCGGCAGGAATGACATCACACAAAATAAACATACACTCTATTCCAATCATTTACATGAAAGCGTTTCCACTTACAGCAATCGCTATGACGCTCTCGCTCGCTTCCGTATCGTGTGGCAGCGGCAATTCAGAGCATCTCGCCAGCCTGAATGTCAATTACATTGACACAACCATTCCCGCCGGCCAGGACTTCTACACCCGCATCAACAAGGGATGGATGGAAGCCAATCCTCTCACTCCCGAGCATGCCCGCTATGGTCAGTTTGACATCATCAGCGACACATGCGAGGCCCGAGTGAAGAGCCTTGTCGAAGGTCTCGGCTCTACCAATCCCCAGCCCGGCACAGTGGCTTACAAGGTGTGGACTGTCTACTCGCAGGCCATGGACACCGCACGCCGCAACGCCGAGGGTGCGACCCCCATTCTCGCCGACCTCAAAAAAATCGAGGAGACTCCCCACGAAGGCATGAACGACCTCTTCCTCTGGATGCACGGCAACTATGCTTCGCCTTTCTTCGGAGCCGGCCCGATGGAGGACCTTGCCAACTCGACGGTCTATGCCATGTATCTCGACGGTGCTCACCTCGGACTCGGCGACCGTGACTACTATCTGCTCGACGACGAGCGCAACACTTCGGTACGCGAGGCTTACAAGACTCTTATCTCCACTCAGATGCAGAATGCCGGATATTCCAAGGCCGATGCCGACCGTATCATGGCCAATGTCCTGAAAATAGAGACTGCGCTGGCCAAGGACTCCAAGACACGCGAGGAGAGCCGCGACATCCCTGCAATGTATAATCCCTACACTATCGCTCAGGTCAAGGAGGCATATCCTTCGGTCAACTGGGACCGTTTCTTCATCGAGACAATGAACATCCCGACCCCCGACACTATCATTGTCACCTCGCCCAAGGTGATGGCCACCGCCTCCAAGCTCATGGCCTCGCTCTCTGACCGCGAAATCAAGGACTATTATCTCTGGGACTATGTGAGCCAGGCTTCTTCCAAGCTCTCTGACGACTTCATCAATGCCAACTTCGAGTTCTCCAAGGTGATGAGCGGTGTCCAGGAGCTTCGTCCCCTCTGGAAACGTTCGCTGTCGGCCACCGAGGGTGCTCTCGGCGAGGCTGTGGGTGAGCTCTATGTCGAGAAATACTTCCCCCAGTCATCCAAGGATTATATGGTGGGTCTCGTAGAGAATCTCCGCACGGCTCTCGGCCAGCACATCGACAATCTTGACTGGATGAGCGACTCCACCAAGGCCCGTGCCCATGAGAAACTCGCTGCCTTTACAGTCAAAATCGGCTATCCCGACAAGTGGAAAGACTACTCGTCGATGGAGATTGACCCCAAACTCAGCTATTATGAAAACATGCACAATGTGGCTATGTGGCATCAGGCCGACACCTACGCCAAGTGGGGCAAGCCTGTTGACCGCACCGAGTGGGGCATGACACCTCAGACCGTGAACGCCTACTACAATCCTCTGGCCAACGAAATCGTGTTCCCGGCCGCTATTCTCCAGGCTCCCTTCTTTGATCCCAATGCTTCCGACGCGGAAAACTATGGCGGCATCGGAGTCGTAATCGGTCACGAGATGACTCACGGCTTTGACGATCAGGGCTGCAACTTCGACGCTCAGGGCAATATGGCCAACTGGTGGACAGCCGAGGACGCTGCCAAGTTTAAGGAGAAGACCCAGGGTCTCGCCGCTCAGTTTGACGAGGTGGAAGTGCTCCCCGGTCTCCATGCCAACGGTGCCTACACTCTTGGAGAGAATATCGCCGACCAGGGTGGTCTGCGTGTAGCCATGACAGCCTTCCTCAATGCTCAGGACAAGAAGGGTGTCGACATCAAGTCGCCCGAGGCTCTCATAGACGGCTTTACCCCCGAGCAGGTGTTCTATATGAACTATGCTAACCTCTGGGCCAACAATATCCGTCCCGAGGAGATACGCTCGCTCACTACAGGCGACGTGCATTCGCTCGGCATCAACCGTGTTAATGTCACTCTGCGCAACATCGCTCCCTTCTTCGAGGCATTCGGCATCACTGAAGGTCAGCCCATGTATCGTCCGGAGGCTGAGCGCGTGATTATCTGGTAAGCTCTTGCGATAAATACGTACAATAAAAGTCAAAAATAATTATTACTGTCCGCTAAACCATAAAAAGTCGAGTCCAACTTCTTGAAATATAGAAGTTGGGCTAACTTTTTGTATAGGACAAGCCCCCTTATCAGTTTTCAGTTTCTTCCGGCGGCGATTCAGATGCATCGGCGAGCATTATTTTCAGGTCTGCGTCGGGTTG